>JAIRYX010000285.1 GCA_031267635.1 Planctomycetaceae bacterium | reverse complement strand
TGATCGAACGGCTTTGGAAATTCGTGAAAAAGAAATGTTTGTATAACGTTTATTATGAAACCTTCGAACAGTTCAAAGGAGGAATCAACGATTGCCTGGAACAAATTGATCAACAATATAAAAGAAGTCGCAACACTCATGAACACGGAATTCCAAAACTTCAGAAACTATAAAATATTGCCTGCGTAAGGTATATACTCATTACACTTGGAAGTTCGGTCTTCATAAAAAAGGGACTTTAGGGACGTGGTGAACGATCAACACCGTCTTAAAAGTCAAAGTTTCAAGCGTGAGGAGTACAATAAAATAGAAGAAATATATAATACATACGTAATTTTTTTTCAAAAAATAAAAATATTTACATAATTTCTAAAGTAGCGTCTGGACTTCATGAGATAATGTGATATATTATTAAACAGATTTGTGAGGCAATTTTATTAATATGGTTGAAGATTCACTAAAAATTATTATATAGTTTTACTAATTTAATCATATATGAAGTTGTCAAACATAGCCAATAATAGTAGATTGGTTGGAGTTGTTCACTCTCCGAGTATTAAAATGAGTTTTAAAAATAGAAGGATGAAAAATGAAAAAATTTATTGACCAAATTTTGCGAGTAGTACCGTCTGCTCTGATTGCTGGAATGCTTTTTTACAATGGAAGTGTTTTGTTGATTGTTGCTAATGAAGAATGTTCCAATACAGCAGCAGCAACTGGTGCGTGTACAAGTTGTGATGAAGATTATGCAGGAGCGACTCCTGATTGTGATGAAGATAGTGAATGTGCTGGAAGTGGTTACTCAGTAAGCACTTCATTTTTAAGTACAGCAAGCTCGACAGGGACTTATGCATCATATTATGGAAACGTACCTTGTCTATGGACAACAGAATGTAAGGTATCTTACCAAGAAGATGGAACTAAAAAGTGTTACCCTCACAATAATGCTATTTCCTCTGGACCTTTTTATTACACATATTATTGTGGAGATGATTCCCCTGTGCCTTTAGATTAAATATAAATAGTTTTTGAAAAATGACTTGTTTATATGGAAATTTATACAAATAATTACTCTAAATTTTTGTTTCTCACTGATGCTCAAAAAGTTTTTGTTATTAAGAATTCTTTGTATTTCCGTGAGAAACAAATTTTGTGGTTTTATTGAAATTTGAATTATTTCTTAATTTACAAAAGACCTTTTCTCTAACCCTATCAATAGACCGAACACTATTCAAAAAACAGTTATTTTGTATTCACCTGTTTTGCCTAAACAACCTGATGTGAAGTTAGAGAAAAGGTCTAAAGAATTTCAGTATTTACATAAAAGTTAGCATGTGAAATTATATTTTTTAGATAGCGTAAAAATTTTTTAAGAAAAGAAGAAAGGATAAATATTCAATGTTTTTAAGAATCAGTGTTGTGATTTTTTTTGCAAATATTTTTGGGGAGGCATATATTAATACGATAGCGTCTGAATTTGATTTTTATGCATCGCAGCAAATTTTAGATAAAGTTATTGCTAATCGAAAAAAGATTACTTCTTGCCAGTTTTCTCTTAAAAGCGAACGTAAAACAACAAAGGACAATAAAATAGTTAATTCAGGTTCTTTTTCTATGTTGGTTTATTCACAAGGAATAAAAGCAAGAATGGAAAAAATTTATGGACAAACACATGCTACTCTTTATCGTAACTGTTATGAAGACAAAACCTTAATGATGTGTAATTTGAAACCTTATTACGCTCTTAATCCGCCTGATAAAGTTTCTGAACCATATATTGTAATCTATGATTTTGATGGTAAAACACTATTCGATAAACCATTTGGCGATTCTTTAGATTATAATATACCCAATGTACAAGTATTAGGTTTGGTGGCTATTGCTTCCGATTCGCTGTTTTATAATATTGAAAGTTATTTTGCATTAAACAGAGAAACATTAGGAGGATTACCACAGAATTGTGAAGTTATAAAAGAAGATTCGCTCATTAAAGTTACTTGGTCTTATAAATTACCATCAAAAAAAGAGGGATCTGTCCCACAATATCTTGTGTTTAACTACTGGTTTGAACCTGATAAAGATTATATTGTAAGAAAAGTTGAAAGCACAGACAGCACTTATAAAATGTTGGAAACATTAAATAATAATGTAGTTCAAGATAAAAAAACTGGTATTTGGTATCCTTCGGATTGGACTTATGAATGTTATCGAAATAACGTGTTAGAAACACAAGAAAAATGTACTTTAAATGTAACTTCAATCAACGAAAACATTGATGAGGAAATATTTACTTTAAAAAAATTACAAGGGTTAGAAAAAGGAACTTATGTTCATTGGAAACGTAAATCACAACCGCCATATAAATTACCGCTTGCTTGGGACGGAACGGATATTGTCAGTAAAGGAACTGCCGATTTTAAAATTGTCACGGAAGGAATTGAAGCAGAAAAAGCTAAAAATAGACATTTTAAAATTTTAATCATCAATGCTGTTTTCATTTTAGCAATTATTGCATCAATCGCTTATCGAAACTGGCGAAAACAAAAAGAATGAAAGAGTATAAAATGAAAAAACACTTGTCATTTATTATTTTTGTTGTTTCTTTTATTGGCTTTATTGTCCTGGGGTGTTATGCAGTTTTTATTAGTTTGAAACAACCGGATACACCTGAAAAATTTGCCCTTATCGTTGAACCTAATAATATTGATTTTGGTTTGGCTGGTGAAACAACTCTTATTAAAACAGTCCATGTGACAAATCAATCAAAATACGCCGTGAATATTCTTGATGTTGCGGCAACTTGTTCCTGTAGTCAGGTTATGTTAAAAAAAGGTGAAATTGCGCCGGGAAAAACGATTGATGCAGAATTGTCTTTAGATACACATGGTCGTAGCGGAGAAGTATCAGGTAGAATTGCGATTCTCTATCAATTTGCGGATTCCAAAAGACAAGGAAATTTTGTAACCCATATTAACCTTCATGCAACTGTTGAAACACAATCAAGGGAACTTCTAAAAACCTCTTCCCAACATCAGCAAGTCCTTATTTTGCAATGGTAGGATTTGTTGAAAGTGGGGTTTTTAGAAGTTCCCTTGATTGTAATTTTTCTATTTTAGCGATCATAACTTGCACTGTATAGATATGTACAAAAAAGTGAAGAAAGCAAACGGACGCTTTTGTTTTTCATATCGTTACGAATAAATCTTTACCTATGTGTTCTTTTAACCGTTGTTCGGCGATTTTTACATATTCTTGCGAAATTTCCGAACCAATCCATTGACGATTTAAAAGTTGCGAGATTTTTGCCGTCGTGCCGCTTCCCATGAATGGATCGTAAACTAAATCGTTTTCATTGGTCCATGTGTTTATTTGATCGATCACTAACTCTTCAGGAAAAATTGCCGGATGATTGTACGCAATTTTATCCTTCGTTGAAATGCCGCCGCCAATTGAATAACAAAAAACGTTTCCTACTTTTTTCTCTTTCGTTCTCTCGACTTTTTCGTAATCCAAAGAACCGTTTTTCCCTCGGTTTTTCATGTTGGCAAGTCCGCGATATTTCGTCGTTTCGGAAATCGGGTTGAACGTTTTCGGCGTTTCTTTAGAAAAAGCAAACATGTATTCAAAATGTTGGTGATAACGTTTTCCCGTCTGCGGCATCGGATTATTTTTATAATAAATCATCGTGTCGTGAATACGAAAACCGATCTCCTTAAAATATAACGCCTGCCGAAACGACGTTCCTGTTTCGCTTCCGTTAATTGTCGCGTCGGCAACCACCCAAATCACCATGCCGCCGGGTTTTATTACGTGATATAACGCTTGGGCGATTTTCTCAAATTGAAAGCTATAGCCGTTATAATTTCTGATGTCGTCATAAGGCGGCGATGTGATGACTAAATCAATAAAATCATTCGGCATCCGGCTCATGGTTATCAAACAATCTTCATTGTAAATTTTGCCTAATTTCATTGGTTTTACATGAGATTACAGAGATATTGATGAGAATAGAGCGGTACTTGCTTGCTTACGTTAGACTTCTCACGGCACAAATCGAATTATACTTTTATTTCGCTTGTAAACTCCATGAATAATTAGGAGTTCAGCAACGAATAAAATGGCAATTCTTACCGTGGAATGTATGTTCTGATTGGGGCGTATTTCAATACGCCCCAACAACTTTTAGCTTTTCACTTTCAATTCAAATCTGCGGTCCTTTTTGCAAGTCCATGTTAAGCGCGAGACCGCGAATTTCGTTAGTTAACACGTCGAAACTGGCGGGCGTTCCGGCTTCAAGGGTGTTTTCTCCTTTGACCATGGATTCGTAAATCTTGGTACGTCCTTCCACATCGTCGCTTTTGACAGTCAAAAGTTCCTGCAACGTATAAGCCGCGCCGTATGCTTCCAATGCCCAGACTTCCATTTCGCCGAAACGCTGTCCGCCGAAACGGGCTTTTCCGCCGAGCGGCTGCTGCGTGATAAGCGAATACGGACCAGTGCTTCGCGCGTGAACTTTGTCGTCCACCAAGTGGTGTAACTTCAACATGTAAATATAACCGACCGTCGTTTCTTGATCGAACAATTCGCCGGTGCGACCATCGCGCAACCGGACTTTTCCGTGCGACGGCAAATCCGCTTGTTTGAGGCAATTGTTAATGGTTGATTCCGACGCGCCGTTAAACACCGGCGTTACGGCATGATAACCGAGTTTCGCCGCTGCCCAACCGAGATGCGTTTCGAGAATTTGACCGACATTCATACGGCTCGGAACGCCTAACGGATTCAACAAAATTTGAAGCGGCGTGCCGTCTTCAAGATGCGGCATATCTTCCCGCGACAAAATTTTGGAAATCACGCCTTTATTTCCGTGCCGCCCCGCCATTTTATCGCCGACAGAAATCACACGTTTTGCTGCAATATAAATTTTAACCATTTGCAACACGCCGCGTTTCAGTTCGTCGCCGCGTTTGAGCGAGTTGATCCGACGGTCGCGCAAATCAATCGCCGCTTCGACCAATGGCCACATTTTACGATAAATTTTTTCCACTGCCGCTTTGGTCTTTTCGTTTTTCGTTTCAATATTGTGCAAACGAAACGCACGTACCTGATCAATGAAATTTTTATTTTCCAAATTCACAGAAATCGGATTTCCGTCTTCGTCCGTAACCGGTTCACCAAGTGCGTTTTGCATCAAGTCGATCATCGTGCTAAACACTTCGCCGATTTTTTGATTGCCTTCTTTTTCCGCTATATCGCATTCGAGTTCAAACGCTTTTCGCTCGTCTTCCGAAAGACTCATTCGTGTTGCGATTTTTTGCGTACCAATCACAATTCCTTCGACGCCGGACGGCACTTCCAACGATTCGTTTTTCACATCTTCGCCGGCACGTCCGAAAATCGCATGCAACAATTTTTCTTCCGGCGTCAATTCGGTTTTCGATTTCGGCGTCACTTTTCCGACAAGAATATCACCCGGCTTGACATACGTTCCAACCTGCACGATACCGTTTTCGTCGAGATGCCGCAACGCGCGGTCGCCGACATTCGGAATATCGCGAGTAAATTCTTCACGTCCGAGTTTAGTGTCGCGAATTTCCACGTCAAATTCTTCAATGTGGATCGACGTGTAAACATCGTTTTCGACAAGTTCTTGACTGATAATAATTGCGTCTTCGTAATTGAATCCGTCCCAAACCATGAATCCGACAAGCACGTTACGCCCCAGCGACAACACGCCGTCGCAAATACACGCTCCGTCGCAAATCAAATCGCCTGTTTTGACTTCTTGCCCAACAGAAACTGTTGGCGTTTGATTTTGGCATGTTCGCTCGTTTAAGCCGACAAATTTTCTAAAAACATATTCGTCTTCGTATTCGTCGTTTTGGTCGGTAATAACGACTTTCATCGCATCCATGTAAGTTACGATTCCATCGCGTTTCGCACGAATCACAAGACTGGAGTTATACGCCGCATCGCGTTCAAGCCCTGTCCCGACAAGCGGTTTTTCCGAAACAAGAAGCGGCACCGCTTGTCTCTGCATGTTGGAACCCATGAGCGCGCGGTTCGCGTCGTCATGTTCAAGGAACGGGATCAACCCCGCCGAAATTCCAATCATCTGATTCGGCGCAACGTCCACATATTCAACGCTTTCCACATTGACAGGTTCGTAGTCGCCGCGAATACGAACAATTACGTTTCCTGCCACCGGATCGGGAAAGATATTCCGTCCTTCAATTAACACATCAGCCGGAGCGACCATTTTTTCGTGTTCTTCGTCGGCTCGCAACCACTCAATCGTGTCAGTGATCATACCGTCTTTAACTTTTCGATACGGCGAAATCAAAAATCCAAATTCGTCCACGCCGGAATAGATGCTAAGACTGGAAATCAAACCGATGTTCGTGCCTTCCGGCGTTTCAATCGGACAAATTCGTCCATAGTGCGATGAGTGAACATCTCGCACTTCAAAACCGGCACGTTTTCGATTAAGACCACCGGGACCTAACGCAGATAAACGGCGCTCATGTGTCAACATCGAAAGCGGATTTGTTTGATCGACGACTTGCGACAATTCGCCGCGTCCGAAGAAATATTCAACCGCCGCCGAAATGCTTTTTTGATTGATGACCTGACGCGGCGTGATATTGTCTTCACTGTTTCCACGTAAATTCAAGCGTTCCTGAACAGTCCGTCGCAATTTGAGAAAACCTTTTCGCAACTCTTCGGCGGCTAATTCGTCAATAGTTCGCAAACGGCGGTTGCCCAAATGGTCAATATCGTCAACTTCAGCAGTTCTATCGCCGCACCACAAACGATTCAAATAAGAAACCGATTGAATTACGTCGTCCGCACTCAAACTCATTTCGTCGAGCGAAATGTCCGTGCCAAGTTTACGATTGATACGAAAACGTCCAACACGTCCGAGCCGATAGCGATTCGTATCAAAAAATTTATCGCGGAACAAATCTTTCGCACGATCAATTTGCGGCGGATTTCCAGGACGCATTCGTTGATAAATTCGCATTAACGCTTCTTCGTGACTCGACGTTTTATCTTCCTCTAGCGAATTAATAAGAAGTTTGTTTTTCGGGTCATCCATCACTTCAACTTTTTTGATGCCCGCCGCGCAAATTGTTTCCGCTTTGCTTTTGGTAATCAGTTGACCGCATTCGAGAATTGTTTCACCGGCAGCGTCGCTCGACGGCGGATAAACAATATTCGCAACGGTTACTTTTCCTTCAATTCTCGAAACGCTTGTACCGTCGTCGAGTTTCACTTCTTCCGTTTTATAAAACGCCCGCAAAATATCGGTGTTGGTGCTGTAGTCGGGACTCATGGCGCGAAGCAACATCATCACCGGCAATTTACTGCTTTGGTCAATGCGAATGATGACTGTTTCTTTGCGGGAAATGTGCAATTCAATCCAACTGCCGCGTTCTGGAATAATACGGCAACTGTAAGATCGGCGTTCACTATCAACTTCGTGAACAAAGTCAATTCCGGGACTGCGGTGCAACTGGCTGACAACGACTCGTTCCGCACCATTGATGATGAACTCGCCGCCGCCAAGCATAATCGGAATGTCGCCGAGATAAACATCTTCTTCGGTCGAGCCGCTTTCTCGCACAAGACGCAAGCGGACTTTCAATGGTTTGCCGTAAGTCAACCGCAACTGACGGCATTCATCCGGCTCATAGCGCGGTTTTTCGAGTTCGTAATAAACGTACTCAAGACGAATTGATTTATCGTAATTTTCGATGGGAAAAGTTTCCCGCAAAACCGACTCAAGACCGATATCCTGACGTTTATCCGGAGAAATCTCTTCTTGCAAGAAGTTCTTGTAACTTCGCGTTTGGAGAATGGTCAAATCCGGAATAGGATAAACGAGGTCTTGATTACCGAAATACTTAAATTCAGGGAAACTGATCCGTCGCTTCGACGAGGTAGCCATCAATAAACCTCCTCAATGATGTTCGATGTTTCGTAAAGGAAACAGAAAAAACTTGCATCCAACGGCAGGATGACTTACGTTTTCGCCGCTTCATGCCGAAATAAAATGATGGTAAAAAGAACCGATTAATTAGCAAAATAATTTCAAAAAAGGATTTATTTCCCGCAACGCTGTCGCTACCTTTTCAAGTCGCAACGTTGTTACAAGAAATAAATAAACGCTGCAACAAATCCTCATTATTCATCAATGATTTTTTCGTTACAGGTTGTGTAAAATCACACTTGGGTGTGGTTATGAACATATATTAATGATTGAATTGTTGCGAGTTTTGGAAAACTCGCCAATTTTTTACCGGAAATGTGAAAAATTTTTCACCGGAATTTCCATGACAAGATTTCAGAAACGTCATTTTTCCATGAATTAGTTTCTTATTTTATGATGCTTTCTGGGATCAACCCTTCAAGATAAAGCATAACGCTTGTCAAAACGCCAAACGTTACGCATGTATGAACCATGTTTTTAAATTCGATACGTAAAAAACTATTTAATAGCAATTTTCGCACCGACTTTTTCAAAAGCTTCTTTAAGTTTTTGAGCTTCTTCTTTTGACACGCCGGTTTTAATATTAGAGGGAGCTTCTTCGACCAATTTTTTGGCGTCGCCGAGACTGATACCGGCAACTGCTTGACGCACTTCTTTAATCACGTCAAGCTTCTTCTCGCCGAAACTTTCGAGAACGACGTCAAATTCCGTTTTTTCTTCCGCCGCCGCCGCGCCGCCGTCTGCGCCGCCAGCCGGAGCCGCCATTACGACCGCACCGCCTGCGGCAGCTTTAATACCATGAACTTCTTCAAGGTAATCGCTCAACGCTTTTGCATCTTTGAGAGTCAGGGCAACAATCTTTTCGCCAAGCTCAACGATGGCAGGAGCAAATTCACGTGCTGAATCAGACATTTCAATTTATCCTTTCATAAAGCAAAATCGCCAAATTTTCGGAGGAAGAAAATTTCAGTAATTTCACTCATAACAAATTCAATTTTAGAAAAACACTTTTAATATAATTTCACCGCCCGGAGACAGCGAGCGAATGTTTAATGCACAAATTTTACAAATCGTTATGCTGCCGTTGTTTCTTCGGCAGGAACGTCGCTTTCTTTGTCGGCAAGTTGTTTGATTTGGCTTGCAATCGCGGAACCCGCACCGACAAATTGTCCCGACAAACCGGATCCCACACCGACAATTTGCCCAACAAGCAAACTGATTTGTTCTTCACGCGATGGCCATTTGCTAACTTCTATGGCTTGTTCTGCCGTCAACGCTTCGCCGTCCATCGCACCACCAAGAATTTTTAGTTCTTTGAAGCTTTTATCTTTCGTCAGACGAACAATTTCTTTGGCTAACCCAACAACATCGCTCGCTCCCCAGCAAAAAGCGCAAGAACCGTCCAAACTGCCGAGAGCCGCTTTCAACGGCGTATCGCTCAAAGCGCGTTTTGCCAAACTATTTTTGACAACCAACAGATTGATTTGTTTTTCGGCAAACGCAGCTCGCAAGGAATTGCCAGTATTGGTATCCAAGCCGACCAGCGACACGACAAAAGCGTTTTGAACGCCTTCAAGCCGTTTTGTAATATCGTCAGCGACCAGTTGTTTAACGTATTTACTCATAGCAACAGTTTAAGTTTAAAAGCTAAAATATTTAAAATAGGGGATTCGTCTCTTGACAACAATCGAATTTCCTCGAATCCCAAGTCTATCATATCACACGGTAACGCGAACGGCAGGGGACATCGTTGCGGATAACGCAACGGTTTTTACATATTGTCCTTTGACCGCCGCAGGTTTAATCTGCAAAATAAAATTCACAAAAGCTTCAATATTTTCACGCAATTTTTCCGCATCGAAACTCAATTTTCCGACGACAGCGTGAACGATTCCGCCTTCTTTATCGCTACGAAACTCTACTTTACCGGCTTTGTATTCGCGAATCGTTTTTTCTAAGTCCATTGTTACTGTTCCGGCACGGGGCGACGGCATCAAACCGCGAGGACCTAGAACACGTCCTAACGGTCCGACGATTCCCATCATGTCCGGCGTAGCGATACAAACATCGAAATCCGTCCAACCGTCTTTCATTTTTGCCGCCATCTCTGCTTCGCCGATAAAATCAGCTCCGGCACGTTGAGCTTCCGCCGCCTTATCTCCTTTGGCAAAAACGGCAACGCGAAGAGATTTTCCGATTCCATGCGGAAGAACAATAGAACCACGAACGATTTGATCCGCTTGTTTCGGGTCGATTCCAAGCCGTATCGCGATTTCGACCGTCTGATCAAATTTCGTCGTATTGAATTTCTTTAAGACATTGACCGCTTCAGGAAGCGTAACAGTTTCCTTTTTCGGCAAAGCCGTTTTCATTTTTTTCATTCGTTTTGTCAGTTTCGGCATCTATGTCACCAACTACCTTAAATTTTATGCGAAATTAACAATCTCGCAAAATGAACATTGATCAAATTTCTGCGAAATTTTATATTTTATGATATTTTAATTTTTTACAAGTTTTTCAACTAAAGTACATTTACACCATCAAACAAAATATTCTGGTCTAATAATGTCATTAAAGGCAGAAAACTACTTGTTAAAAGAAAATCTCTTCTATCCATTTTTTATCCTTTTAATTATTGAGTGTTTGAAACATTATTACTATCTCTTTTTAGTTTTTAATAATTTGGCAGCGCCTGCTAAAAAAATTAGAATAAGTCCAGCGAATACTAAAATAATTCTTATATAAGAATAAGGTGTTTTTTGTGTTATTCTATGTTCGCCAATAGCGTCGTTTAAATCCAAAAGATTATCATACTGTTTTATCTCTTTTTGCGAGACGAGTTGGTTTTTCAACGGCTCTATTTCGGCGGGATTAAGATTTCGGTGAATCACTTCTGTGGAGAGGCAATTCATTAAGTTTTGCTGCTGATCTTTCGTATCTTCTGATTTTCTATAAATATCAATTCCCCTAAACTCGCCGTTTTCAGGATCAAACCACATAACGATATTTCCTATCAAATCAATCTGACGTTTCATAGTATCAGCGATATCCTTTTTTCCGAATAACTTTTCACCAATGCCTTTTTTAATCGTTTCTTTATATGTTTTTTTATGACAAAACTGAAATCCTTGTAATGACTGACGATTTTCTTTTCCTATGATGAAAACAAAATTTTCTCCTATGGCGTCAAATTTTTCAAGAGTAATTTCCGGCGTATTACCGCGAACAAAAACGCCCGACGTTCCATCTCCATACCCCTGTTTGGGATCGCCTTTACCAGCACCAGCAAGCGGCGCTTTTCCGACTCCTTCAACAGATATTACCGCACTTCCCGAATCAATATCCGTTTCTATAAATGATACCGTATCTTTTCTTAAATCTTTTGATTTAGCGTATTTTTTATTGGAATGATAATCGACGAACGTGACAGATTCCCCGATTAACTCCAACTCATGAGTGAATACCTGATCCTTATGCGCATAATTTTCCGTTGAATTTAACCATGTTTGATAAAGAGTAACGAGGTTAACAATTTTCGGGTCTTCCTCAATACCATCCGCGTTGACATCATAACAGATGCTCATTTCCAGCATCAATAACATGGAAAAAAATAACGCTTTATAAATACATGTCACATAATCTTTCATTATTTTTGTCTAATCAATAAAAATCGACGATACTTTTTTGAGTTTTACACCGTTGACTTCCGATCTGATAAGTCGCATAAAACGAGTTAAAAATGTGTTTTATGAAAAGTAATCGCGTTAATATTATACGAATTTACTTATGAAAATAGCGTTGCACAGCGAATACGAAAATCTACTTAACTGATGACGTCCAAACCGATACTTCGTGCGGTTCCGCGAAGCATTCGTTTTGCGTTTTCCATGTCGCGTGCATTGAGGTCTTTCCATTTCAGTTTGGCGATTTCTTCCAACTGCGCTTCTGTCACTTGACCGACTTTAACTTTCGGGACATTGCCGGAACCTTGAACGACTCCGGCAAATTTTTTCAATACGTCGGCGGAGTGCGGACTTTTTGTTTCCATTTCAAAAGTACGGTCGGCATAGACTTTAACAACAACCGGAACCCGCAAACCTAAATGTTCTTTGGTACGTTCGTTGAATTGCTGCACAAATTGTCCGAGATTGATACCGAATTTACCAAGCGAAGTACCAACCGGCGGAGCCGCGGTTGCCTGTCCGCCTTTTACTTGAAACCGAACTTTTCCAGTCAATTGTTTTGCCATAGGAATTAACCTTCCCCAATAATATTTTGATTCAAATTGATTTTAACTGTTTATTGCAACAACTCGACTTGCCAATATTCCAACTCGACGGGTGTACTTCGTCCGAAAATATTTAACATAACCGTGACACGACCGCTTGTCTTATCAATTGCGCTCACTTCACCCTCAAAATTAACAAACGTTCCTTCTTTAATCTTTACTAATCCGCCGACTTCGTAAGGAATTTTGAGTTTCGGTGAGTCCGATTTTTCTTCTTCCTCCGTCGCAAGAATACGCTCAACTTCGTGCTGCAACATCGGCGTCGGACGACCGATTGAACCGGTAAAATCACCTATTCCCGACGTTTCACGCACCAAAAACCATGTATCGTCATTGACCACCATACGAATCATGATGTAACCGGGATACAATTTTTTTCGGAGGATTCTTTTTTTACCGCCGCGTACTTCGGTCACTTTTTCGGACGGAACAAGTATTCGGTCAAAATACTGTTGCATGCCGGAAATTTGAGCTTTTCGCTTCAAACTATCTTTGATTGCATCCTCGCGGTTCACCTGAACTTTGAGAATATACCAATCCATTTTTTCACATTCTTCTTCCGATCCGGTTTCCAGCGGCACATGATCCTGTTGTTTTACTTCCGGCTTTTCTTTTGCTTTTTTAGCTTTATTTTGACCGGAGGTTTCAACATGGCTAGCCGCTTCAACAATCGGATTTATAATGTCTCCGGTCGTCTCTTGAACCGTCTTGTCATGATTTTCGTCGTGTTGATCGACCATTTTTCACCTCAAACAAGCCAAGCCGTTAAAATACTTCAAAACCATTTGCAAACACAACACATAATCCGATGATGTTATAAAACGCCAATCCATCGAAACAAATGCAACCAAAAAAAGTCGTAAATCGCCAAAAACACACAAAAAATAAACATCACGGTAATAACAACAACTGTCGTTACATACAATTCTTTCGTTGAAGGCCACGAAACTTTTACCATTTCCGCTTCTACCGCGATTAAAAATTCGGCAATTCGCGGCATATTCACAATCCGAAACGCCAACCAAATTCCAAACAACACAACAATTCCCACAAGCATATAAAGCGGAGCCGGATGATCCGCCAACAATTTTGGAAGAGCTGCTAATCCAACCGCTTCTTCGCCTTCAGCTACCGCAGGCGCCACAAAATGCGTCAACCAACCGAAAAAAGACATAATTGTTTTTCCGGAAGATGTTTGAATAAGTCGCAATGCACCCCACGCAATCACTGCAATAATACCGAGCATTGTGCAACGTCGAACAATACGTCCTTGCGAATTTTTATACAACCTGATGCTGAACAGTTCTCGTAGGAAACCCGACACGCTTACCACCTTTAACCTTTAGGTGAATCAAAGCCACAAACTCGTGGGATTAACGCACTCCATCCGTTTAGTAAGAATCTAAAAATCATCCTGAATAAACACAAACAGGGGCGAAGAGAGTCGAACTCCCAACCGCTGGTTTTGGAGACCAGTGCTCTGCCAATTGAGCTACACCCCTTCACCACTGTCCCTGAAATGTCGATTACATAACGACCTGTCAGGGACAAACAGGAAACAATCTCTCAACCTATTTGAGAATTTTTGTTACAACACCGGAACCGACGGTACGGCCACCTTCTCGAATAGCAAAGCGAACGTTTTCATCAAGAGCAATCGGCGAAATTAATTCGACATTCAACTTGACATTATCGCCCGGCATACACATTTCCACATCTTTAGAAAGCGAAATTGAACCGGTTACGTCGGTTGTTCTGAAATAGAACTGCGGACGATAACCACCGAAGAACGGCGTTGCACGTCCACCTTCATCTTTCGACAACACGTAAACTTCCGCTTCAAACGCAGTGTGCGGTGTAATGGAACCCGGTTTGGCAAGCACTTGACCGCGCTGAATTTCTTCACGTTTCACGCCGCGAAGGAGTAAACCGACGTTATCGCCAGCAACGCCTTGATCCAGCGTCTTTTTGAACGTTTCCACACCGGTTACAGTGGTTTTTCTCAATTCTTCGGTCAAACCGACGACTTGGACTTCTTCGCCGACTTTAATCACACCGCGTTCAATACGACCGGTCGCCACAGTACCGCGACCTTCGATAGAGAACACATCTTCAACCGCCATCATAAACGGTTTGTCTTGTTCACGTGCCGGCTCGGGAATATACGAATCAATGGCGTCCATCAATTCTGCAATGCACTTCGTCGCAGCCGGATCGGTTGGACTTTGATAAGCCGCGATAGCACTACCGCGAATAATCGGAATTTCCGCACCGGGAAACCCTTTCTCGGTAAGCAAGTCGCGTATTTCAAGCTCAGCAAGTTCGAGAAGCTCATCATCATCCACGAGATCGCATTTGTTGAGGAAAACTACCAATCGCGGAACGTTGACCTGACGAGCGAGCAAAATATGTTCTTTCGTTTGGGGCATCGGTCCTGTATCGGCGGCAACAACCACAATTGCACCATCCATTTGAGCCGCACCAGTAATCATGTTTTTAATGAAGTCGGCGTGACCGGGACAGTCAATGTGAGCATAGTGACGGTTTTCTGTCTCATATTCGACGTGCGCCACTGCAATTGTTACGGTTTTTGATGCGTCGCGCACCGTACCGCCTTTGGCAATGTCGGCATACGATTTGGTTTGTGCAAGACCTTTCGCGGCTTGCACTGCAAGAATGGCACCAGTGAGCGTTGTTTTGCCGTGGTCAATATGGCCGATGGTCCCAACGTTCACGTGCGGCTTAGTTCGTTGAAATACGTCTTTAGCCATTGGAATAAATCTCCGTGTAATTACGTTTTTGGGGTCTGAACTTAAAAACAAACGCACTTCGGATGACATGCGGGGCAAAAGCTGCGGATGGGAATCGAACCCATGACCTCGTCCTTACCAAGGACGCGCTCTACCTACTGAGCTACTGCAGCATCGTTACCTGATGAACATGATGCTCATGCGTCAGCTTGTGATAAGAACATTTTCTTTATGACAGCTTTTTCAGTTGCGTAATGCAATTTTCAAAATTATCACAATTTAATAAACATGTCCCCGCCGAGTCATACGGAACGGTTTCGGATTGCAAGCACCCCAAAGTTCGACTTGGCAACAAAAACCGCCCCACGGCAAACAAATAATCTTGACTTAACTGATAATGAACAAAAGAGCGGGTGAAGGGAATCGAACCCTCGTCTTCAGCTTGGAAGGCTGTGGCTCTACCATTGAGCTACACCCGCAATTTTGGAGTTTGCGAAAATTATACTTTTCGCAAATTCTTTCATATCAGCTAGTTTCGGATAGGTCAGTGGGAGGTGAAGGATTCGAACCTTCGAAGGTAAAAACCAGCAGATTTACAGTCTGCCCCCTTTGGCCACTCGGGTAACCTCCCATACAAAAATTTTAAGTAAGTGGTGATTAATAAAAAACTTACGACGATAAGAAATCGTAACAATTTACAAACATCAATAAATTTTCACCTTTTACTTTTTCAGAGCTAGTGATGGGACTTGAACCCGCAACCTGTTGATTACAAATCAACTGCTCTGCCAATTGAGCTACACTAGCGCGTTTTCGGATTCACATCGAATCACATACTCGTTAATTTATGATCAATAAAAAACGGTAAAATTTTCCATTGAAATTATTTCAGCGAAAGCTTTCGTGACACTATCACGTCAACGGACGACGAAACTCAAGATCATAGTTATACACTAAACCTCTTCTTCTGCAAGGGGGCTTAACAAAAAGCTTACCCCGCAAAACGGTTTCATTCCGCTTCCGCCGGAATATCACGGCGGTCAAATGCGTAAAATCACCAAAGATAAATATAATACCGCATTTTTTCATTCCGACAAGGGGAGCATTTATGGTTTCATGAAAATTGCTTTCATTAGTGACGTGGTAATTGGTGTAGTTTGGGTATGTTTTCTGGAAAATTTCCCGAAGCAAGCGGTGGGGTGACGCAGTATAAATCGGAACCGTTGGAGTTGATAATGACTCATGCCGCTTGTCAAATGAGCGTCTTCACTCATAGCCGAACTGCTACTCCATGCCGAATAAATCAAAAAAGAAAAGGTAAACCAGTAAGAGCGCGAAAAACGTCAAGCAAAATAAGAATATTTTTCGGTTGATCTGTTATTGATTCGACACCTTTTTCCAATTTTCCTACACTTGAATTGATGTTCCTAATTTATCCGACAAGTTCGTACCTTGCGCTATATATATCGCTAGGATTTTATAAATTTTGAAAGTAATTAGTCAGCTGTCCAACCTATATACCTCATGTTACGCAAATAAGTTTTTAAAATTAAGTCGTTGTTCGTTGATTTTTTGTAACTATTCAGTTGCCGTCATTTTATCGGAAAATATTATTATTATTGCCGCTCTTATTTTTCTGAAATTCCATTAGTAACCCGAATTTGTTCCCAATATGCGCCCTTATCCCCTTATTTTTTAGATGATGGATTGTTACCAAAAAAACTTGAACGAAAAACAAGGGCTGCAATGGTAAAGCCGTGTGGGTAACGATGCAGCTGCTCAGTGCGGACTGATTGGGCTTGAGCAACTGATGCCATAGTGTTCTATTGCGTTTTCAAATATTGTCCCCCAAAAACGAAATAATCAGAAAGAGAATTTTTGCAACTTTTCTTATTGTGCAGTTTGTCCGCTTTTAAAAACGCAACGAATTAATGCATAAACTTGTCGGATGAAAATCTAAAACTGCACTGTTTCGCCTCCGCTTCGTGTCGAAATAGCGCGTAAAATGTCCGGGTTGATTGTTTCGGAAATAAAATGAACGGAACCGTCGCCGAATGTGAAATTCGTACCGCCGTGGTGTTCGCTTGAAAAAGCGTGCGAACTACCGCCGTTTTGTTTGCCGAAAACATCGTGCGTGGTTCCGACTACTAATGTTGGAAAACAACCGTCTCCGGCAGGCATGCCAACCCAAGTTGATTTTCCAATTCGGCTGCTTCGTTCGCCGACAAAAAATGTGTTACTCAGACCATCGGTAAACGCTTGAAATCCGAGACAACTGTTGTGATAAAAAGCGCCGTCGGTTTTGAAAACGGTACCGACAGGACAATCTTCCGCTTCTTCCGTATCCAGTGTGCCGAACGATGCAACGTAATTTGCCGACGCAAACGCCATGTCGTCCAGATCCTCTCCGCCTTCTTCCTCTTCTTCGTGCTCGTGAAGCGACTCGAACTCTTCAATCGTAAAGGTCGCGTTGCCGTTTGGGTCAGACGGACAACGAAACAAACTTAACACGGTTTGACGTGCCTGCTCATTTTCACTTGCGGAAACGGGTCTATCGAAATGCACAAAATTATTCTGCACATTTCCTTGTTCCACATAAGGAAGAATTGACGCAGCCCATCCCCAACCCGGATCGCCAAGTGCGTTGGGACGGTTTGTACCGTTTTCGTAACCGAACCACGCAGCGGGCAAGCGGTTGAATGTGTCGTGGTAATTGTGAAAGGCAAGTCCAAGTTGACGCATGTTGTTTGCACATTGCATTCGCCTCGCCGCCTCGCGTGCCGCTTGAACTGCCGGAAGAAGCAGCGCAATCAGGATACCGATGATCGCAATTACAACAAGCAATTCCACCAAAGTGAATGCGTAAAAACGAGCGTTCCGGTTTTTAAAGCGGAGATCGGCGGAATGTTCGAATCCTAAAGCAGAAAGAACTGCCGAAACGAACCCCAAAAAACGTAATTCCTTCATACTAAACATTGCTAAAACCTTTCGTTTATTGAGTTTGGACAAGCGTAAATCGGTGCGCAAAAACACATCCGCGCAAAATGAAAACGATGTTCCGCTTGACATTGAAAAAGAATCAACTCAATGCGAGAAAGGTGGACCTCGTAAGAACAGTCCCGCGACGCCATCGCCAACAGAGAAACGGTCTTCTGAAAATAGTTGCTGTTTCAGTAGCACGATTTCGTTCAGTAAAGCATTAGGAACGAAAAACGAATGTTGCAGCAATTGATAAAACAAACAGATAGAGCAATGTTCACCGTCATGCGTTTCAGAGGAAACCGCAATTTGAGCAACAATATTATTTTGCAGAATATTTACGGAATGAAAATGAGAAAGTTTCCATAAATGCAAACCCTGACCGCAAACTGCCCAAAAGATAAATGAAAGCAGTAAAAGCTGACAAACATAATTTTTTTGAAAGCGTTTGTGCGACATGGTTTTCAAATAATACTCATTTACATGACTCATGTTACGCACATAAGTTTTTAAAATTAAGTCACGGTTCGTTGATTTTTTGTAACTATTCAGTTGCCGTCATTTTATTGGAAAATATTATTATTGCCGTCCTTATTTTTCGTTCAATTTTTTTGATAAAAATCCATTATCTCAAAAATAAGGGCATAAGGGCGAGTTTTGAGGGCTGTGTTGGCTACTAAGGGAAACTTGATAAATAAGGGCTACAATAATAAAACCGTTCGGGCAACTGAATCGTTACCTTCTAAAAAAATACACGGATCATTAAAAAGATACGGACAATTGCAATGGAAAGTACTTACACAGACCTCATGCGTAACATGAGTTACATGAAACTTAATTTTTTATTCTACTTGCCGTATTGCCGTGAGTCAATACGAATTTCTGGTAATTTTCAACATTTCAAGAAAATCAAGAGATCGCAAAAAAGCGTTGGGGACAAGAAGGACTGTTGGAACTCAAGGGACAGGAGCTACCCGTAAAAGACTCCAATCAACTGAATAGTTATACTGAATAGTTACAACGAAATAAAACTCTCCTGAATCTAAAGTGCCGAAAATATAAACTTATTGACCGTGTAAAACGCATATCTTTTCTCTAAAATCGCTCAAAAAATCAAATTTAACACGAAATTGCCCTTTTCTCAAAACGCAAAAAAACGCAAAATATGCCGAAATCTGCAAAATTTTAGAAAAAACGAAAAATTTTATATTATTATTGTTAGAATATTGAGAAACTTTACAATACACACAAACATTGACGGTCCAACAGAATTCAAACGATGAAACGTTCAATATTTGAAAACAAGAAATCAGCCGAAATTATAATGCGGTTTTTCAAAAAAGTCGCGGCACGTTCTGTTTTCTTGAATCTTTTGATATTTGCTGCGTTTTTTGTTTTGATTTTATTTATCGGTTGTCAATTTCCGTACAAAATCGATCCATCCGGGAATCGTCTTTTCGTGCGAAATGAAGAAACATCACTTCCTGAAAATAAAAGTATGTTTATTGCTCCACCCGGTACGCCACGCGATTATTCCGGCACAGCAATCGCAACTTCGACAGCGTCGGAAACTCCTGCCGCTGTGCCGATTACGACACTTCCGGGAATTGTCGCCTCGCCGGGGACGTCGTCGGGAAACTCGAATGTCGTTTCCAATTCCAATCTTCCTTATGGCGGATTGGTTCGCGGAGCTTCGCCGAATACCTCGACGCCGCTTTTGACGACCGGTTCAGGTCCAATTGTACTGACTTCACCGGTAGAACAAATCGCGCTGGTCGGTTCCGAAGTTTTATGTTTCGCCAGCTACAAGGGCGACGACGATTATTTGCGAACCGGCAAGCAGATTGAATGGTCGCTCGGCGGCGTTGGTCATATTTTGACAATGAACAAAACCGAATACGGCAACTGTTTGACATTTGATTTTACGAAAGCAAAAAAAGTGAGCGACCGTTACGCGGTCACCTCGACGCTGCATAGTGAAGGAGTCGTGGATCGCGGCGACGCTTTTGAACCGGCTCCGCATCTTGCCGGACAATCCTGGGTATCAATTCAATCGGCGGAAGAAGGAACAAGTACAGTGACCGCTTACGCACCGGATATCAAAGATGCAACCCGCCGCTCGTCCAACGCTGTTATTCATTGGGTAGACGCGGAATGGATTTATCCCAATTCCGACGTAACAAAATACGACGAACCGAAAATCTTCGTCACCAAAATCAAAAAACGGACAAGCGGTGCACCATGTCCGAAATGGATTGCTCGTTATGAAATTATTGGCGGTCCACAAGCCGGATTCGGAGAAAGCCGCGCGAAAGTTGTTGACGTCATCGCCAACGAGAACGGCGAAGCGGCAGCGGATTTGCATTTGCTTGAAGGCGATTCCGGCGTCAGTACAGTTTCAGTGAAAATCATTCGACCAGTTGGCGTTGACAGCGGAACAAAACGTCTGGAATTACATTCGGCAAACGTACAAAACATCTGGGCGAAAGACGCACCGTTGACAATCCAAGCCGTTTTGCCGTCGGCGATTCGCTGGAACGAACAATTCACTTGTCAGATCAACGTAACCAATCATTCGAGCGTGTCCAAACCGGGAACGGTTACGCTGATTCTCCCAGAATATCTCAAGTTGATTTCGTCCGCGCCGCAAACGACCGCGCAAACGCCGCAAAGCGACGGCGGATCGCTTCTAACGTGGCAAAATCTGGATGTTCGCGGCGAGCAAACCATGCAGATTTCGCTCGTGTTGCAGGCGATGACGAATAATACAACATTAAGTTCGCAGCCGCTCAATATCGAATTAAACCCGCAATTAAGTATGTATGTCGGCGATTCGACAAACGACGTTTCCAATGGAGCAGATGCTGCGTCGTCTGTTATTACTTCGCCGTCAACAATGCCGACAACGCCCTATTCGCCTTCGCCTTTAACGCCGTTGGATTCGTCGTCCGAGTTAACGCCATCGGGTTTTGGCGGAATCGACGCAGGAACAATGTCCGGCGGAACGACCGCCGAAACACAGCAACCGAGCAACGATCCGCTCCTTTTTCGTAATAAACTTGTCGTGGATTGTCAAGTTCCAGCGTTGCTGCATTCCAACACTCCTACCTCATTTGACGTAATGGTAACAAACAACGCTACCGTACCGTTTGGGGGCGGACAAGTCCGTGTAACGCTTCCCGACGGTTTAGGATTTACCAAAGTGGATGACAGCGGCAAGAGGGAGTATATTCGAGACAGTACCAACGGTCTTCTAAAAACGCGCGAGTTTCTTATTGTCGATGACGTCGGCAGCGATAGCAGCATTTATCCCAACACAACTACAAAAATCCCATTAGATTTAGCGGCAACAATCAATAGCGGATCTGTTACAATCACCGTTGAGGTATTCGGTTACGATCCAAGGAAGCTGCAACGGGACATAATCAGCAGTAAATCCAAAAGTGTAAAGGTGTTTCCTGCGCCGGGGAACTGAATAGCAAGGATGCTGTGGCACAAGGATATTTCCTGATCATTTCACTTTTGGGGGCTTTGTTGGCTTAAGGGAAACTTGATAAATAAGGGCGGCAATGGTAAAGCTGTTCGAGTAATTGCAATAATAAAATCTTTCGGATAATGATACAGTTGCCGTCCGGATTTATTGAGTTTGGGTAACTATTGCGAAGTGCCTCAATTTCTCTTGATATGAAAAATGTCGAATTTATAGGTATTTTGCGTTGAAAAATGCCAAGTGAAATTGCGTGACTGTGTGCTAGGGAAATGTACAATCATCAGAATACAAGTTGATAGAAACGAATCATTGGCGTTGATTTCAATGAAGTACACGGTGATGTTTTTTATCTTTGTTATTTTGTCGCAATTTCTTTATTGACAACGAGTCAATCACAAACCTTCCAATTCAAAAGTATATTCCGATTGGTGTTTTGTGATGGCAACAATCTGTGCCGTTTTTGTTTGAGAGTATTTCGCAGGAATCAAATTTTTTGCGGGAAGTAATACACCGTTTTTATTTGTTTGCGACGGTTCAAATTTCGTGAACAGTATGTAATATTCGCCTTCCGCAACACCGCTATAGTAAAAAGCGGTTTTTAATGCAGATTTTCCTTCCGCGTCTGTTTTTCCACCAGCTGCCCATCGTTTGGCGGAATCATTGATTGCGTTTTTCGGAACCAACTGTATTCCGACTTCCGCAAGTTTTTTGCCGCCAAAAGTGACAAAAATTGTGCAAGGCATGAGTTCAGGCAAATCGTTGGGGCGTTCCGGTACTCGTTGACATCCGAAAATATTAATCACGCAAATCAACAAAAAAACTGTTGTCAAAGATTTTAAGTATTTCATTTCTTATAAACCTTGTTTAGCGTTTCCTGAATTGACTTTTCCGTAATCACGCCAGAGTTCCAAATTGATAGTATTAGACACAAACTGAACACTACCGTCGCCGCGAGTTGTGTTGACTCCGCCGGTGTGAAAACTTCTCGCCGAGTAAAAACCGTACGCGCTGCTCACTCCCCAATCGGGAGACTGCGGATTCGGCGTGCTGTAAGTAGAAAAAGTCGTCGCGTAAGTCCTTCCGCTCAACCACATATATCCGCGCCAGCCCATCCAAGTTTCCGTGACTACCGGTAACATTGCGGCAACATCAGGATTGCGTAATCCTTCACCGGCATGTCCTGCGCCGCGTTGTAAACCGGGACCTTCATCTGTCCATCTTGTTGCCGGAAAACCATAACTTGAATTATTGAAACCGCAACGTGTCCACGGTTGCATTGGAGCAGGTGCGCCGACAGTGTTGTCAACAAGACCGTTGGAGAAATCGCCGATAATGGATTCGCTGAAAATAACGACGTTGCTTGTTCCGTCGATCATTTTTTCTAACCCAGACCATTTTTCCCAAGAAAACGCTCCATCGGTCGGAAACAACAAGTCGTAGTAGTATTCCGTTGCGGAACCGGTGCAAGCCATATAATTACACGTTCCCGTAACTGACGCAACGCCTGGGTCTTGAGCGGCTTCTTTATTTCCTCCTGCGGCTTGAACTGTTCTTGCAGACGCTGCAGCACAAGCAATAGCATCTGTTGTGTTTTGCGCGCCGTCGGAAGGACAACGGAATATTGACAATGGAGTTTTCGCCGCATTGTGAAACGTTTTCTCATTAAAAGGAAGCGCGTTAAGCCGTGATTGTTGAGTTCCGCAGTTTATCGAAACCCATTCCCGATTGGGAATCAGCTCGTATGCCGCCGCTTGTTCCATGTACGGCAAGAGACGTGAAAGAACCGACGTTGTTTTTGCCCCGAAACAGCACGCTGATTCGGAAGAACCGGCGCCTGCTGCATCTACATCGGCTTGCGTCCCGGTGCGTTTTGCGTTGACCGCAAAAGTCGGCGTCACATTGTGCGCCGAGTGATAGTTGTGAACCGCAATTCCCAATTGTTTTTGGTTATTCGTACATTGCATTCGCCGTGCCGCTTCTCGCGCTGCTTGTATCGCCGGAAGGAGCAACGCAATCAAAATGCCGATTATCGCAATGACGACAAGTAATTCAACTAGCGTAAATGCTTGTCGTAATTCCTTGTGCGAAAACCATTTGCCGGAAAATCGAACAATGAATTTTCCAACTTTGGCAATGAAGCTCCAAATAGCAAAAAACTTAAGAACTTCAACTAACACACGGGTAAGTTGTAAGTGAAAAGTTGGAAGTTGCCCTTGTTTAATGATGTAACGGATCGAAGCTTTTATAAATAGGTTTGACATGATTTTAGTCTCCATCATGAGTTTTTGAACATTGACTAACACAAACGGCAGGAATAGGTTTTTAAGGCAGGTAACAAGATGGTTGTTATTACGTTTTGAAAATTTTTATTAACCAAACCAATTTTATCAGAAAAGTTTTCCGATAAAAGCCCCCGTCCTCAAAAATCAAAAACTTTGAAAGAAAACTTCTAAAGAGAGTTTCTAAAACATTTCTCTTTACTATACGATTTTCGTAAGCGTCGTATTTTACGATATTGCGTGCTGGGAGGTATGAATTTTTAGAGACCACCCTAAAAGCAGTTCACGACGAATATTTCACAATGATAGAACAAGCTGTTCGCGATTCTTTGTAAAAATATTGCAAATCGTTTGCTTATTTCACATTTTGGGGAGGGAAGGGATTGATTTATAAACTACTATAACGATTCAGCCGATCAAACCAAATCAATCCGCGCTGGGCAACAATACTTAATGATGACGTCTCCATTGATTGGTTATCCGAAAGATTTTACTATTGCCGCCCTTGTTTACTAAGTTTCCATTAGTAACCAACAAAGCCCTCCGCACGCAGTAAGCGGCAAATATTCTCGCATCATCGCGTCTTATGTCGCGTTATAGCCCTAGAAACAAGATAGCGCATCCGCTCAAACAGATTGTCGCTCCTGCAATGACGTGCATATAGCGGTCGATATTGCGAGTGGGCAATATTTTTAAACCGTAATAACCGACGGTTACAGCCGCGCACATCGTGGAAATCGTGGCAAAAGAAAACAGTAGCGAAACGGCGATAATTCCTCTTGTGTCATGGCGGATCGCTGGCGCCATGACCAACGGGATTAAAATTTCGCACGGTCCCAGCACAAAAATAATGAACAACGCCCAAGGAGTCAGCGTGCGTTTTTTTTCCTTGTGCAGATGAATATGCTCGTCGCGATGCGTATGTTCGTGAAGATGTTCGCCGTCTTCGCCGTGAAAATGCGCGTGCGTATGCGGTTTGTTACGTATTGCTCTGAAAACGCCCCACACCATATAGGTCAACCCGAAAATGAATAACGCCCATCCCGACAGACTTCCGCGTACCGATTCAAAAAATTTGATATTCTCAAGTTTGTATCCGATAACAACGCCTGCAAGACCAATGATAATGGAACTTGCCACATGCCCTATTCCGCAATAGATTGTCGTGAACAGCGTCATTTTCAAACTCCATTGCCGCGCTTTCGACAAAACAATAAACGGAACGTAATGATCGGGACCCAACAGAGTATGCGTCACCGCCGCTGTTGCCGCTGTCAATAAGATAATAAGAAAGAGTGTGTCCGGCATGGTTGATCGTGTTTGTTTTGTGAAAAGGCGAGTGAATATTTCAAGGAGTGGTAAAAAATAATCAACGATTCCACCCTTTTTCGCGAATGGGTTGTTGATCAGTTTGCGTTACATCCTAATGGAGATTTTTTAATTTGTCAACGACTGCAACGGCGCGGGGATTCTTCCGCCGAAGCGAACAAAATCGTTGCTGCCATCTACGTTTCGTACTTCTAAAATCGGCGACGAACCGAAGAGTCCGCCGAAATCAACAATGTCGCCCGCTTTTGCGCCGGGAATCGGAACAAGTCGCGCGGCGGTTGTTTTGTTGTTGATAACACCAATCGCCATTTCGTCGGCGATAATTGCGGCAATGGTTTCCGGCGGCGTGTCGCCCGGAATCAAAACCATATCCAATCCAACGCTGCAAACGCAAGTCATCGCTTCCAATTTTTCCAACACCAAATGTCCTTGCGCCACTGCGTCGGCAAGAGTCGCGTCTTCCGAAACCGGAATGAACGCGCCGCTCAATCCGCCGACGCTACTGGACGCGAACAAGCCGCCTTTTTTCACTGCGTCGTTGAGCATCGCCACCGCCGCCGTCGAACCCGGCGCACCGATCTTCGAGATGCCGAGCGTTTTGAGAATTTCGCCGATACTGTCGCCAACCGTTGGAGTCGGCGCAAGCGAAAGATCGACGATTCCAAATTGAACGCCGAGAAGTTCCGCCACTTCGCGACCGATCAACTCGCCGACCCGCGTCACACGAAAACTGGTTACTTTGATTTCTTCTGCGAGATCATTGAGCGTTAAACGCCGTTTCGCGCCGGCGATTTTTCGTCGCAACGCACAATCCACAACGCCCGGTCCTGAAACGCCGATATTGATTGTCGCTTCCGGTTCGCCCGCTCCCATATACGCGCCTGCCATGAACGGGTTGTCTTCCGGGATATTCGCAAACACGACCAATTTTGCCGCGCCGAAACCTTTTTGTTCGGCGGTTGCGGCGGCAATTTTCGGAATGATTTGTCCGATTTGCAGCACGGCGTCCATGTTGATTCCCGCTTTTCTCGACGCAACGTTAATCGACGCGCAAACACGTTTGGTTTTCGACAACACTTCCGGCAAAGCGTCCATGACCACCTGATCGCCGTTCGCGATTCCTTTATGCACCAACGCGGAAAAACCGCCGACCAAATCGACGCCGCAGTCCGCCGCCGCGCGGTCAAGCGTCATCGCAAACTGTAGCGCACCGGATTGTCCGTGTCCCGCCAGCAAAAACGAGGCGGGAGAAATCGCCAAGCGTTTATTGATAATCGGAATCCCATACTTTGCCGACGTCTTATCACACATTTCGACCAACCGCCGCGCACGGTCGATGATTTTATGGTGCGATTTTTTGCACAGATGTTCAACGCTCGGCGCTGCGCAGTCGTTCATGTTGAGCGCAAGCGTTACCGCGCGAACGTCAAGATGTTCCGCGTGCAGCATCCGAATTGTTGACATAATTTCGTCGGTGTGAAGCATAGGATAAAGTCTCCTGAAAATTGAGAAGATAATTTGCTATTCCAAACGGCATGTTCCCGCGTTATTCATTCTTTTGACAATCATTAACGGCTCGCCGCCGCCAATGAAATCAAAAACCTCGTTAATTTTGACAGATTTGACAGAAAAAACAAGCGAAGGGCTTATCGCATTGCCGGTGGATACGATTTTCGTATTGCCGACTTGCCGGAAACGTGTTTTCGCATTGCGGAGATTTTCGGCGCACACGCCGGAACATTCACCGTCCCCAAAGTCTCTCGCGCTTCCAAGGGACATGAGGGATTCCGAAGACTCAAGGGACAGGGTGAGTAACCTGTTAAGAATCTGCTCAAGAAATCTCAAAGCGAGTCTCTCAAGTTTCTTGTGCCTCTTGCCCCCGAAATTTTCGACAAAACCGGCAAAATCTCTAGTGAAACCAACAAAAGCTCCGACGAAGCCGGCAGAATCTCTGGCGAAACCGGCAGAGTTTCTGGCGAAGCCGACAGAGTTTCCGGCGAAATCAGCAAAACTTCTAACGTAACCGGCGAAATCTCTAGCGTAATCGGCGAGATATTCGGCAAAATCAACAAATATTCTAGCGTAACCGACGAAACTTTCAGCGTAACCGGCGGGACTTCCGGAAAAATCAACAAAACCTCTAGCGAAAACAACAGAAATTCCGGCAAAATCAACAAAACTTTCGGCAAAATCAACAAAGCTGCTGCCCAAACCGCCAGAAGTTTCGGCAAAACCGACAAAACCACCGCTAATTACACCGATACTCTGCGCAACCTTGCGCAAGCATTTTGCAATGTTGCGCGAAGATTTTGCAATATTGCGTAGACATTTTACAATGTTGCGCAAATATTTTACAATGTTGCGTAAAGATTTTGCAATGTTGCGCAGACATTTTGCAATATTGCGCAAACATTTTGCAATGTTGCGCAGATATTTTGCAACCTTGCACAAACATTTTGCAATGTTGCGCAGACATTTTGCAACCTTGCGCAAACTCTGCGCAAACTCTACGCAACCTTGCGCAAACTCTGCGCAACCTTGCGCAAACTCTCCGCAACCTTGCGTAAACTCTGCGCAACCTTGCGCAAAGTTTCGTCGGTTACGCTAGAGGTTTTGTTGATTACGCTGAAAATTCCGTCGGTTACGCTAGAGAATTTGTTGATTTTGCCGAATGTTTCGTCGATTGCGCTAGAGATTTCGTCGGTTACGTTAGAAGTTTTGTTGGTTTCGCTAGAGGTTTTGTTGATTTTGCCGGAAATTACGGGGGCAAGGAACACGAGGGGCTTGAGGGAATCAAGGAACTTGGATTATTCCTCAAAGGGTTTGGATTGCTCCTCAAGAGATTTGGGAAACTCGCTGTTTGAATTTTTGAGCAAATTCTGTCACTAGTCAATAGAATGTAAGTCATTGGGAATCATTGCGAGATGGGGAATGCGTATTTCGTGTTTTTCAACCTCATTTCCACCTCATTTTCCTAACAAAACAACCTCAGTAGCCCCATGAATCCCCCAAAAAACGAACCTCATTACCTCATGCAAAAAGAAATCATGAGGTAATGAGGTTATTTTTAAAGAATCGTTTTTGCTACTGAGGTTGTTTTGTTAAGAAAATGAGGTGAAAATGAGGTTTGCAACACAAATAGCGACTCGTTTCGTAGCAAAAATGCTTAAAATCGACTGAATCGTTAGCAAATTCTTTAGCAGATTGCCCTGTCTCGGAAGGTTTCGGAGTTCCAAAATTTCCTTTTGGTTGCTCTCAAGGGATTTGGATTACTCGCTGTTTGAAATTTTGAGCAAATTCTGTCACTAGTCAATAGAATGTAAGTCATTGGGAATCATTTCGAGATGGGGAATGTGTATTTCGTGTTTTTCAACCTCATTTCCACCTAATTTTCCTAACAAAACAACCTCAGTAGCCCCATGAATCCCCCAAAAAACCAACCTCATTACCTCATTCAAACAGAAACAATGAGGTAATGAGGTTGATTTTGAGGAAACCGCTTTGCTACTGAGGTTGTTTTGTTAAGAAAATTAGGTGCAAATGAGGTTTACAACACAAACAGCGACTCGTTTCGTAGCAAAAATACTTAAAATCAACTGAATCGTTAGCAAATTCTTCGGCAGATTGCCCCGTCTCGGAAGTCCCTAAAGTCCTAAAATTTCCTTTGGGTTGCTCTCAAGAGATTTGGAGGATTCGCTTTTGGAAATTTTGAGCAAATTCTTCGACCGATTGCCCCGTCTCGGAAGTCCCTAAAGCCCCAAAAGTTCCTTTTGGTTACTCTCAAGAGATGTGGATTGCTCGCTTTTTGATTTTGGCGGCTCGCTTTTGGAATTTTTGAGCAAACTCTTTAACTAGTCAATAGAATGTAAGTCATTGGGAATCATTGCGATAGGAGGAATGCGTATTTCGTGTTTTTCCACCTCATTTCCACCTAATTTTCCTAACAAAACAACCTCAGTAGCCCCATGAATCCTCCAAAAAACCAACCTCATTACCTCATTCAAACAGAAACAAGGAGGTAAGGAGGTCGATTTTTAGGAAACCGCTTTGCTACTGAGGTTGTTTTGTTAGGAAAATGAGGTGCAAATGAGGTTTGCAACACAAACAGCGGCTCGTTTCGTAGCAAAAATGCTTAAAATCGACTGAATCGTTAGCAACTTCTTCGGCAGATTGCCCTGTCTCGGAAGTTCCTAAAGCCCCAAAAGCTCCTTTTGGTTGCTCTCAAGAGACTTGGAGGATTCGCTTTTTGAATTTTTAAGCAAATTTTTCGGCAGATTGTCCTGTCTCGGAAGTTTTCGGAGTTTCTCATGTTCCTTTTACTGCTCCTCAAGTCCCTTGGATTGCTCGCTTTTTGATTTTGGGAACGGAGCGACATTCGCGAAAAAGAAAAGGGAACG
>JAIRYX010000460.1 GCA_031267635.1 Planctomycetaceae bacterium | reverse complement strand
GTCGGCTTATCGTTATTGGAAATCGATTCTTGCCGATATTCGCCGGTTGTTTCAGTTTTTTCAACCGTTACAAGATAATTACCCGGAAAAACGCCGTCGCCCGGATTCAATGTCATCATTGTGAAATGACCTTTTGCATCAGTTGTTGCCGATGCGGCACGCGCGGTATCTTCTCCCGCTTTGGGAGAAAATATAATCGTCGCCTGATCAACCGGTTGACCATGAAATGTAACAGTTCCCGATGCGGTAACCAATCCTTTCAATTGTCCGGATTGATTACAACCCGCAATCAAAATCAACAGAGAAAATATGATCCATTTTTTCATAGTGTAGTTTTTTATAATGATGTAAAATTAATGAAAAACAAAAATTGTAAGAACAAGTTTGGATTTGCCCTTACAATAGAACGCCTTCCGTTTCATCTTATGGTACGGTAACAGTTTGACCATCATTCACCGCGCCCAAACGTCCCCACATTCCAAACGGAGTGTTGCCGGTTGCCGTTGAGCCGGAATAATATTTGAACCATTGGCTCAAATCGCCGCAATCAATCGTTTCGCTGATAAAATGGACAGAGCCATCACCAAAAGCGGCGTTCACTCCTCCCGTGTGATTGCTGGTCGGAGCTAATTGTCCCGCAACAGTACCGCCATCTCTTCCGGCGACTCTTAATGTATCCGGCGAACCAGATACATTGTAGCAAGACGGTGCATTGGGTGGCAAAATCGTATGGAAGAACACATTCAAGTAACCATAAAATGCAAAGTTGGAACCGGAACCGTTTCTTCCTTCTACTGTTGTGGAATAATTTCCGCCGGTTCCCCGTGTATTCAAACAAGCTTGCGGTTTATTGTTCCATGCATCAATTCTGGCAACGCCGCCTTTAATTCGTTGATTGCTATCGGCGCCAGTTCCGGGCGAAGCGCAACGCTCACTTATAAAGATTGTGTTACTCAATCCGTCAACAATACCGGCAAACGAATACATCGAACAACTTCCCCAATCTGCCGTCCACCCTGGAGTGGTTGAGGGTTTCATTCCGAATGGAGAACGAATATTACTGTGATGTCCATATTTTTGAATCACATAATCCGCTTCGGAAAAACAATAATTGGTAGAAACCAACGCACCGGTTGTATGTCCCGGTGGTGTGTAACCATTTTGCCCGCCATCGTCGGAAGGACACCGTAAATCTTTGATACTTCCTTTCCAACAAGTTCGGTCAACATAAGGATCGTTACCGCTTGGAACAGAGTAATCATCGTAGTTTGTGATCTCGTTGTACCTTGCCGTTTGTTCAAAAAACGGTAGCATCCCAATAAACGCGCTACGGTTTTGATCGGGACCGGTTCCATGACCGGGCAGATTGTTAAAAGCGTCGTGGTAGTTGTGGATTGCAAGTCCCAACTGTTTCAAGTTGTTGGAGCATTGCATTCGTCGAGCCGCCTCGCGCGCGGCTTGAACGGCTGGCAAAAGAAGTGCAATCAAAATTCCGATGATCGCAATCACAACGAGTAATTCGACCAGCGTAAAACCTACCAAATGGACAATACGCCGGGCAATGAAGGCAAAAAATGTATCGTTTTCTCCATTTTTTACACCGATGCAATCGGTGTATTTTACCCCCCCCCCCCGTGCGGGCTATTCTGATTTTGTAACATGCCCACTTTTGGGCTAGAAAGTGAACCAGTTGTCGATAAAACAAGGTTTGCCATAGTTTTAATCTCCTATCATTTGAGAATTGTTTGAAATTTGAAGGCAAAATCATTATCATTTCGTCTTGCAGTAAACTGTCTTTTTGTATTATGCACAAAAAAATAGACAACGTCAATACAATTTGATGCGTTTTAAAAAAATATTTTAATTTTTTCCTCTTGTTTTCAGTATGGTTGTTAATTTAGTGGGATTAGTGTGGACTACAAGCTGCAATTATTGTATGTTTCTTGGTAACCATTTCAGGCGTCCACACCAAATCAATCTGCACGGCAACTGGGTAATTACAATGGTAAAGTCTTTCTTGTAACTCTACTGTTGCCCTGTGTGGATTTATTGGGCTTGGGACACTGATGCCATCGTGTTCTATGCGTTTTCAAATATTGTTCCCCCAAAACGAAATAATCAGGAATTTTGTAACTATTCAGTCGTCGATCAAACCACATAAATCCGTATTGGGCAACGGAATAGTTACAGGGAACTTCTAAAAACCTCATTTGCAACACATGTGACCGTTGAAAAATAAGGGCTTACGAATATTTGGGGGAGGTTTTGAGAAGTTCCCGTCATTGAATCATTTCAGCCGTAGCGTATTGAAATTCTTTTGGTTGACGTCCGGTGAATTATCTGCGGAAGAAGGATTTGTATCGTTCCAGTTGCGGATTGCCGTGTCGCGGGCAATTTGTTCCGCCGATTGTTTTTTCGGAAGCGAATCGTAATACGATTGTAGTGATGCGTTTGCGTCTTGTAATTCGGAAACGGTGCGATCAACATTGATGTTATTGAGCGAATCCAATAACGGCGTGCTGACTCGCGATAATCCGTTTTCAATGCCGCGTAAAAACGCACTCGGCGAAACCGGTCGTCTGGCGCGATATGTTTGCCCGTCCGATGTTCCCGAATTAGTCGGCGGCGGCGAAGATTCGTTTTCCTGATCCGTACTGGTTGTCAGATCCGCGTCGTTGGTCGTACCGAGATCATCCGTGCCGAACGTAACGGTTGAAAATGGGTCGCGGAATGATCCGTTATAATTTTTGTCGTACAACGGCGTTTCCAATGCCGCGTTTTGCCGATGGGAATTGTCCGCGTTGGATGCGGAATTGCCGAACCAAACGTCGTGCAAATGTAGCGAAAGCAACGCCGTGTCTGTGCCGGGAAGCGTGGGGCGGTCGTAATTTTCCCAAACCGCGTTTCGTACCGCAATCGCCGATTCCACAACGGCGGCTGCTTCCGCTTGTTTCGCTTCTTCTACGGCGATTTCGTAGCTCCGGCTTTTGAGCGTAATGGACACGGTGTAAACGGTAGAAAGTCCTTCCGACTCAATAAATTCGTATTCGCCGAGTTCGTTTGTAACTTGCGTGGCAACAATTTCCGTTGCTTTCACATGAACATTCAATAGCGCCGACGGCACGTTCATTCCAACGTAATCATGAGGAATTGCCCAGCGAATTTCTCCGGTGTTCGGATTGATCGTCATTCCTTCGGGAATATCGCCGTCCAGCGAATAACGCACCAAATTGGTTGGACTGTCGGGATCGACCGCCTCAACAAAAATGCTCAAATCGCCGAAGTCGTCATACACTTCAATCGGATCAATTTCCGTGAAAACCGGCGGCGTGTCGGTTTCGTTGACGGCAATGCGAATCGTGTAACGCGCTGTCGCGCCGCTTTGATCGGCGACTTGAACAACGGCGGTATAAGTTTGTCCGCCGTATTCTTCACCCGGCGTCCATGTCAAACGTCCGGTTGCCGCATTGATTTCCATTCCTGTTAAAATAATATCGCTGTCAATGAGCGAATACGTCAGCGTGTTTCGCGGCACGTCGTCGTCACGCGCGTTGACGTTAATGACAATCTCCTCATGTTCGTTGACGCTGTACAACTCCTCAAAATCTTCAGCGACAAAATATGGCGGCGCGTTGACTTCGTTGACAGTTACCTGAATCATCTTTTGCCGCGTGATTCCGTTTTCGTCCGTCGCTTGCAGCGTAACCGTGTAAAGTCCGGGACCGTCCGCCTCGGTTGTGTCCCAAACAAGCGTTGCCGTTCGTCCGTTGTCGCTGTGAATGATCCGAACATGCGCGTCTTCCGGCAAGGTGGAATCAATAATTTCATATTTCCAGCCGCCTTCACGCGGTCCATCATTTGCCGTTTCATCAGATTCACCGGTTTCCGTTGGCGTTCCGGTTTCGTCGGAGTTTTCAACATCGCCGGTTGTCCCGTTTTCGTTTGTGTTATCTGCTTCATCCGATTCGCCGGTTTCTGTCGGCGTTCCGGTTTCGTCAGAGTTTTCAACGTCGCCGGTTGTCTCGTTTTCGTCTGTGTTATCTGCTTCATCCGATTCACCGATTTCTATCGGCGTTCCGGTTTCGTCAGAGTTTTCAACGTCGCCGGACGTCTCGTTTTCGTTTGTGTTATCTGCTTCATCCAATTCGCCGGTTTCCGTCGGCGTTCCGGTTACGTCAGAGTTTTCAACGTCGCCGGACGTCTCGTTTTCGTTTGTGTTATCTGCTTCATCGGATTCACCGGTTTCTGTCGGCGTTCCGGTTTCGTCAGAATTTTCAACATCGCCGGTTGTGTCCGATTCGTCGGTATCATCGGATTCGCCTGTTTCTGTCGGTACTTCGATCCAGTCCGACGGTTGCAATGTCAGCGATAACGAATCTCCTTCGTTCACGGTGGTTTCGCCGATGACGTCAAATTTCGGTCCGGTTTGTACCATCAGGTTGAATGTGACCGTGCGTGAATTACCGGCGCCGTCGGTCGCTTTCAACTGAATTTCATACGAGCCCGCTTCATAATCTTCCGGTATATTCCAAGCCAGCGCGCGGTAGCTGATGGGGTAGCTGGCATTGGAGAACATCGCCATTCCTTGCGGCGTTTCACCGACCAATTCTATTGTTACGCCGCCTTCCGCGTCGTCTTTGTTCGTTTTGATTTCAACGACAAATTCATCACCGGGCGAGACGTCGTATTTAAATCCTTCTATCGGCGAAAGAAATTCCGGCGCAACGGTTGCCACTATCACTTGAATCGGCGTGGAAAGATCGCTGACAAGCGGCAATGTTCCGTCGTAAATTGTATGCGTTTGTTTCGCGGTGAATTGATACGTTCCGTCGTTCAACTTATATTCGCCACTTCCGATTGTTTTAATAATGATTGCTCGCGAGGCAATCGTTGTTTCCGACGTAAAATTGGTGATTTCATTGCCTGCGTCGTCATAATATATGTCGCTAATGATTTGGTATGGCATTTCCACGCCGTTCGCGTACAAATTAACAGTCGCACCGGGAATAATCCCTTCCATTTTGAAGGTATAAGTTGTATCGCCATCTTTGTTGTTGTTTGACGTGATTCCGTCTCCGACAGTGCCGTTGTCGCCGTCTGTCCACGTCACTTTCGGTGCGGCGGGCGTAACGAGTGTCAACATATATCGTCCAACGTAACTACTTTCAGTCGAATAAATCCAACCGTCCAACGCGGATTGCACGCCGATATAAACGTACTGCGGTCCCGCAACGTCTTCCCCCGCCGTGATTTTTAAGCGGTTACCCTCGACAATTTCATATTGCATGTTCGGATGCGATTGCTCGTAAGGAATCACGAAATATGAAATTGACTCGTCATCGCCCATATTTTCCAATTTAGGAAGATTAACGTAAGTCGTTTCGCCCGCTTTTATGTTCACTTGTTCCGGTTCCTCGAGATCTCCCGAAGTGATGCGAACCGAGATTTCTTTTTCGACATAACCGCCGTTACCGTCATCGACTTTCACCGTAACGATTTGCGTCGTATTTGCCATCGAGCTGCTTGTAACAATCCGTAACACGCCGTTTTCCGTGTCGTCGAAAAGAGTGACTTCTTCCATCACCACGTCAAAAATCGGACGGTCATACGTAGAAGCATAAGGGTCTTCGTTTTCGGTCGTATCTGTGGCAACTTTGCTGACTTCTTCCAAGACGTCGTAACCGGACGTAAGAAACGCGAAAATCGAATGTTGGTCGTCCAACCAAGGCGTTGCAACATCCGTAATAAAGAATTGCGAGTTGTTGGTATTCGCTCCCGAATTTGCCATTGAGAGAATCCCTTGGCTGTTGTGCCGCAAATAATCGCTAAATTCGTCATTAAAATCAGCATAAGTCGAACCGCTTGCGCCTGTTCCGGTCGGATCGCCGCCTTGAACCATAAAATTGTCAATGATTCGATGAAAGATAATGCCGTCATAAAAATTTTCTTGAATCAGTTGTTTGATACGAGCCGTTGTAAGCGGAGCGTCGTCTTCAAAAAATTCAAACGTAATGTAACCGAAATCCTGGATGATATTTCCATCCGCATCGCGCTGCACAATGTGCATTTTCGCGCTTGTGTTATCCAGAACAGTTGCCAAATTACTTACCACGCTCTCCGCGGTAAATGTCAACGCGTCGCCGTCTTCGTCGTATCCGTTCAACGCAACATGATAGCTTGACCCGGCAACAACGGTAATTTCATCCGGCAAATTGACAAACGTCGGCGCAGCGTTTAAAACGATTCGTTCTTCCAACGGTTCGAAAATGTAAGCGCGTTTGAACGGACGTTTAGAAGAATCGAATTCCGTGAGACTATCGAACAAATCAATCACACGGTCGGCAAAAGAGCCGTTACCGGAAAAAATTTGACGTAACGAATCAGACATGCGTGCCATAAAAACCCTCTGGAAAAGATGTTGAACTGAGGAGGTTGTAAACAAAATGAAATTTTGCAATTTATGCTTGTTTTAGCAAATTCATTGCTCACTTAAAATTTCATTATAGTTAGATGCAAAAAGGATTGCAAAAGTTTTTAAGAAAAAAAATTCTTTTTTGAAAATTTTTTTGCGACAAGAATGATTCGTGATTAAACCAAGAATCATTGTGACGCATCACATTTTTAAATTTATCTCTCACAAAGGCGCCAAGGACGCCGAGGGATTCTAAAAAAGTAATTATACAGTTGCCGTGCGGCTTGACTTGGTTTGGGCAACGGAATAGTTACTCGCAACATCAAATCAACCTCCCCCAAAAGTGGACTAAACAAATATTCTACAAATTCAACCGCTCAAACACAAGATTCTGTAAACTTTCATTGAGTTGCTGAAAAACCGGTTTTCCGACAAGGAATGTGAAAATTTCATCCGCTTTTTTCTTGGGATCAATATCGGCGAAACGATCAGGATAAAGCGTTTTGCCGACAAACCATCCGTTTGCTAAAACCGCGTCGTGATTCACAAAATAAAACGTATTCGGCAGCAACGTGTAAACATTCCCGTTTTGAACCGCAGTAAGAGAACGATAAGACGAATCGGTTTGTAATTCAGAAAGACCGCTCGCGCTCTGTAATTCCAGCGTGCCGAGATCAAGAAAAAGCATATCAGGATTCCATTCCAAAATTTTCTCTTTCGCTAAAATTTGATGCCGGTTGCCGAGAATCGGATCGTTTCGCTTTTCTTCCAGAAACGTGCGAGCGTTCACAAGATCAAACGGCGGATAACCGGCTTCGCTGGAATTGAAACCATGCGAACCATTGTAAGAAACTCCGCCGACATACACAGCCGGTTTGTTTTCTTTCGAAACGCCAATTGTTCGTTTTCGCAATTCTGAAATTTCATTGTCGAAAAAAGCAATGACATCTTCCGCGCGCTGACGTTGATTGAGCGCGGCTCCCATCAACCGCAAACCGGCGTCAAATTCCGCACGTCCCACCGTAATCCCGCGCATCGGAACAAGCACGACTGGAATTCCTGTTCGCCGCGTCAGTTCTTCGGGATCATATCCCGCGCCAGTATCCGCTTTGAGAATCAATTGCGGCGGATTTTCCAAGCTCAAAAGCAATTCGGGATGATCGCGTCCGCTGGATTCTCCGGCAACAGGAAGCGACGCCAATTCGGGATGCGCGGCAAGATACGCTTTCATGCCGCTGCGACTTGATACGATTCGCTCGTTGCCGTCTGTTGCAATGACGCGGTCCGCACATTGAAGATAGACCGCAAGCCGAAGCGTTCCGCCGCTACAAAAAATTCGATCAATTTTTTCTGGAACAAGCCCCTGTTTTTGATAATTTTCCCATTGTTCAATCGTGCGAATCGGGTGAAGTTCCTTTTTTACAATATCTCTTGAAGTTTGCGGTACACAAGACATAAGAAAAAACGGGATCGCTAAAAAAATAAAAAAAGTTTTTGTTCGAGCAACTTTCATTGGAATATTTCCTGACAGAGTAAATTTCGCTAATAAAAAAACGTAACTATTCAGTCGATCAAACCAAATCAATCCGCACCTTGTCAACTGGATAGTTACCGTCAATTTTACCGAAAAATATTATTATTGCAGCCCTTATTTTAAATATTGTCTCAAATTTATCGGTGAATTAAAAGCATCTTTGCTCAAAAAGCGGAAACTGTAAAAAATACAGGTCATTTCCAAACGACTTAAACTCCACCTATTGACTATTATTAACTCATGTTACGCAGATGCTCAAAAATCAAAAAACGACCCCTCAAAGTCTCAAGAGTCCCTCGTATTCCTTCGAGCGAGCGCCGGAAATCGGAAATTTGACGTCGTGAACGTAAAATTTGGCGTCATAAACCGAATTATTGAAGTCAATAACCGGATTATTGAAGCCAATAACCGACGTTGGGAGTTCCCAAACTGACTTCGGGACGTTCCCTAAACCCTTATCAATAAAGAATTTCGAGAAAATGAACCCCAA
>JAIRYX010000423.1 GCA_031267635.1 Planctomycetaceae bacterium | reverse complement strand
TCCTCCGCGTTCATTTGTTCTTGGACGATTTCTCGGACAATGTTTGTCAGTTGCACCCGATCCGGCAACTGCTGATCCAGCCATTTTACCTGTTCAAAACAAGCGTGAATCGCAGTTCCCCAAAGCAAGCCGAGATTTTTGTCGTGCTGTTTTCGGTCATATTGGCTCGGTTTGGCATGGCGTTTTTGCGGCGGCGTTTGTCCGCGAACTTGTTTTGGTTCAATTGGTGCGATTTCTTCGATGTTTACAAATTCCGCGATCTCTTCCGATGTGCCTTCCATGCCGGACGGCGTTTCGCGTTTGAGATTTTTCATCTGGTTTTTCGGAGCCGCCGCAAGACGAATCACAACGTTTTCTTCTGTTGCCGCCGCCGTTTCTAACGCGGTTTTGCCCGTTAATTCGCCGAATTGTTTTTTGACCCAATCTATGTCGCCGTGTTGATACAACAAAGCGTCTTCCGCCGCCAACGATTCTTCCGGCGCAAGCGCGGCATGTAAAACTCCCGCGAGCGTTTTGTCGAACTTGACGTTTTCCGCCTCTGCTCCGTTGTCATTTTTTTTCTTCGCCGTGCCGGAATCTTCTTTCGGCATAACAATCATCAGTAATTCATAAACCGCGCGGGTCATCGCAACATACAACACGCAAAGCGATTCTTCAATCCGTTCCGTTTCATTGGCGTATGTCAGCATTTGAAAGCGTTCCGGCAGATACGGTAGAATTTCTTTCGACGGATACGCGAGGACGGTCGTTAACGGACTTGTCGGATTATCGCGTCCACGGACAACTTTCGGGGGAAACGTTCCTGTCAGTTTCGGCTCAAGTTCCGGCAGAACCACGACGTCAAACTGCAAGCCCTTCGATTTGTGAATCGACATCACGCGAACCGGCGATGCGGACGGATTTTCCACTTTCTTCGCTCGTACCAATTCGATAAACGGCGTTGTACGGATTTTAGCTTTATGTTGATAGACGCTTGCCAATTCCAGCAATTGCATGAGCCGCCCCAAGTCGCGCGAATCGCAGATGGGAGCTAACGCCGCCGTCCAATCGGATAACACCGCCGCGTAACCTTCGGTGGCAAGCCGACTGCGGATTTGCAACGACGCGAATTGCATCGTTTGTTCATTGCGGTAATTGTTCAGCGTTACGCCGAGTTGATCCGCCAATACCGAATTTGCCAAATGAAACCGCGCGACTTTATTCGCAGGATAATCCGCCAAACTCAACGCCGAAAGAATCAACTCCACCGCTGGGGATTGATCAAGCGGATTTCCGCCTTCTTCGCTTGCTTCGACTCCTTTTTCTCGCAGACCGTGAATGATTTGACGCACCATTTCATTTGTCCGCGTCAACACGCCGATTTCCGCCGCGGGAGCTTTTGCGTGCCGCATCAGAATCTCGTCAATGACGTATCTCAAGTGCGCGAGCTTGCGTTCCTCGGACGACGGCTTGATACGTTTGCCGTACTCGTCGATTTGTTCCGGCGGAAGTCTCGACGTGCGCAGCGAACAATAGCCCGCGAAAGACGTTCGTTGCGTGTAATGCTTTGAAAAACGTTTTGCCCAATGCTCGGCGGCGTCAACAAGCGGTGTCGCGTCTTGTTGTTTCTGTGAATCGTCGTTTCCGCTTTGCAGCGCGGCGTTGACTCCGAGCTTCCCAAAGACTTGATTGACCGTATCAATGACCGGCGGCGAACTGCGGTAACTTGTATTGAGCGGCATTTCTTCCAGCTTACCGAGATCGTTTTCAATCGCGTCAAAGATTTCCGCCACTCCGCCGCGCCAGCCGTAAACCGCCTGTTTTACGTCGCCGACACAAAAGAACGACGTGCCGGCGCACGATGTTTGCGGATGAACAATCCGCTTGGCAAACGGGCGCAAAACCAACCATTGGCTTGGCGACGTGTCCTGAAATTCATCTAACAAAAGATGATGCGTGTGCGCATCAATGCGGTGCGAAATCCGATGATACAGTCCGTCGATTGACGCTTTCGCAAGACGATAAGTTACGTCGCTGAAATCGAAAAGCCGTTCCTGATATTTCAACACATTGACCCGCGCAGTCAATGCGTAGAGAATTTCCGCCATTGATTCCGTTTGCGTTGCCAAACGGTTAATGACAACGGCGCGAACCTGCCGCACGATTTCATCATACGCCCGACAGAGCGAATCGGGCATTTCCGCTTTGTAGTAATAATACGAACCGTCCAACGCTTTTTGACAAAGCCCTTTTTCGCCGATTGCCTCCCACGAAACATCCCGCCCGCTTTCCAACGCCGCGCGAATCGCTTCCAAGTCGCCGTTCCTCGCTTTAAGCATCCTCGAATCCGGCTCGTTTTTCTTCGTGAGCGCAACCTCCGCTTGAGCAAGCGAAACGGTCAAACGTTGGATTTCGCTTTGATTTAACTCTTTCGCCCTCTGTAACTGCCGCCACGCTTCGGGCGTTGACTCGGCATAAACCATTTCGAGAGCGGTTAGCAATTCCGTAAGCTCATACGTTACTCTCGCGCGGCTTTCTCCTTTGAAAAGAAGATGCACTAACTCGCATGCCTTTTCTTTACCGAATTCTTCGAGTAACCGCCGAATCCCTTCAAGTAAAAGCGGCGAATGGTCGTCTTCTTCAAGCATAACCCAGTTCGGCGGCAATCCGAGTTCAAGTCCGATATTTCCCGCGATCTGCTGAAAAAAACTATCGAGTGTCGAGACTCGCAAACGATGAATATTCCGCACTAATTTTGCGAGCGTTCCGAAAATCTCTTCTTGCGGAATCTCTGTGGTATTGCCGGACGAGTCAGGATTTCGAACATATTGCGAAAGCTCACGGCGTTTTTTTTCATCGAACGCCGCTTCCGCCAGACGCTGCAAAATCCGGTCGAGAATCTCTCCGGCGGCTTTCCGCGTAAACGTCGTCGCAAGGATCGTTTCCGCCGGTACGCCTTGAAAAATCAATTGCAAATACCGATTGCTCAACTGAAAAGTTTTCCCGGATCCTGCTGACGCTTTAATTAAAGTATGAGAATAAGACATAGACATATCGTTTTGTTCGGTGTTTAGAATAAATCTGTTTCTTTCACATTTGGGGAAAGGATTGATTTATACAATAACGATTCAGTTGCCCAAACCAAATAAATCCGCACGGCAACTGAGTAACTACTACAAAGTCACGCAACAATCCCTGATCTAAAACATAAGGTCATAAGAGCGAGTTTGGGGGCTTTGTTGGTTACTATAGGGAATTTTCTTCAACATATATGAACGGTTCTGCGTCGAGATACTTTTTCTTTCCAATTCCTTGAATCTTGAGGAAATCGGCGGTGGATTCAAATGGAGTCTTTTGTTCACGGTATTCGATAATTCGCTCCGCAAGCGTTTCGCCGACGCCGGGGATTTGACGGAGTTCCATCTCGGACGCTTCGTTAAGATTCACACGATATTTCAATTCACGGGGAGAAGTTTGCTCGACAGAATTTGTCGCTCCGGTAACAAATCTGCCGAGCCACATCGCGGCAATGAACAAAAATAATAAAAGAAAAACCGTTCGCTGATCAACCACTCGCAACCGAATCACCGAAAGCCGCTCTTCCCGCCGTTCCGCCTTATCTGTTTGCGGTAACGAAACCGGAAAATCTATGTCGATAGGAGAAGCCATCGCTGAAAAATTTGTAGGAAATTCCGAAAATTGCTCTTAAAGACAAATGGGACGCGAGTTGCTATAAGGATTGTTGATTTCTATAAGACGTCAAGTTTTCGCACGTTGCGCGAAAATATCGGCAAGCATTCCGAGTGTTTCATTGACTTGCGGAATTTCTGTGAAACCGATAGTCATGGTATCGACGCACCCCAAACCGGTAACAAATTCCAGCGATTGCCGACGTTGTTCCGGTTCTTTGCAACGTCCTTCGCCGAAAATTTTCATGCCGAGTACGCCGACTCCTTTTTCATGCAGTTCTTTGGCAACGGCAACAACTTTTTCCGGTTCGTCGTCCGTCAAAAACGCTTTGCCGAACGGATTGATCCGCGTCAACACGACGTCCAATTCCTCGACTTCAAGGCATTTTTTCAAAGCGTTAAGCGAATGACACGATACGCCTATGGCACGGATGCGTCCTTTTTTCTTTTCCTCGACCAACACGTTCCACGCTCCAGAACGTTCCGCATGCCAATTGCCGTTCGTCATGCAATGAAGCAAAAGCACATCGAGATACTTTGTTTCCAATTCGTACAAATAGCGGTTGACGTCCGACCGCACGGTTTCTTCCGAATGAGAAGGCGTTTTCGAGAGAACGAAAAAATCCTCGCGTTTCCACCCGCGTAACGCGTGCTGCACATAAACATGCGTGCGATAATTTTGCGCGGTATCGACGTAACGCACGCCTTGCTCAAAAGCATGGTGCATCAGTTTGATAAAGTTCTCTTCTCCCATATCATAATAAGGACGACCGCTCGACATGCCGGTTCCCATGCCAAGAATCGTTGTTTCGATCCCTGTTTTGCCGAGTTTGCATTTAGGAAAACCGTTGGGAAAGAACTTTTTTACCGCGTCAAGAGATTCTGTTGCGGAACGCTCTAATTGTTCCGCTGCGACAATTTGCGGAGTCGTTGCGGTGGATTGCGGCGAAACAACAGACGAATTTACCGCCGCTAATCCGCCTAATACAGACGTCCTCTTGAGAAAAGAGCGACGTGTCGCCGTGGAAGTGGACATAAAAAACTCCTTTTGGAAAAGTGAATTTGATCTTGAGGTGAAAAACTACCACAACGCTCATTTTACGCGATCAGAAATAAAAACACAATATCGTTGGATCGTTGGGCGGAAATTGATAAATTGACAATCTAATGAAGGGAACTTCTAAACAAAAGTATTCCCCCAAAAATTACGCGGTGCTTTGCAAGAGTTTTTTGATAGTGGCACGTAGTTTTTTGATTTTTTTTTGGTCGTCGTTCACGAGGTCTAAAAAATCGATGATTCTTATCAACACAAACAAGCCCGATAATAATGTTCCCGCCGTTGGCGGTTTGCCTTGTTTTTGACTCTTCCCGCTCAA
>JAIRYX010000422.1 GCA_031267635.1 Planctomycetaceae bacterium | reverse complement strand
TTATTATCGGGCTTGTTTGTGTTGATAAGAATCGTCGATTTTTTAGACCTCGTGAACGACGACCCAAAAAAAATCAAAAAAATACGTGCCACTATCAAAAAACTCTTGCAAAGCACCGCGTAATTTTTGTGTTAATACTTTTGCTTCTAAAAACCCCACTTTCAACAAATTCGACCATTAAAAAATAAGGACTTGCTGATACCAAGAAGAGGTTTTTAGAAGTTCCCTATAATCATTTGGATTCCTTCCTGCTTGGAAATAATTTTTTTAACTGGGGGCACCTAGCCCTGACGCCGCTAATTATAACACGTTTGGGGAGTTTGCAAAAGTTTAGAATTAAGAAAAATTGCTCTTTTCTTATCCCGTTTTTTTTTATATTCTCTAACAATCGACTTTTCCCATTCGCATAAAGTTATCGGCGTATTTTAAATGCTTTTCCAATTTCCGCAAACTGTCCAACCTCAATCAAACGCTCCGTTGCCGGAACGACAGGAGCGCATCGGAACGCTATATTTTTCTAAAAAGTTTCTTGCGGAACATTTTGGCAAGCCAATTTTCTTCGCGGCGTTGTTTTTGGGGATTCTCTTTGCGGTATTGGGAAATATTCTGGATTTTTCGCAAAATTATTCTGCATCGGCTCAAAGTGTGTTGCGGGAAAATGAGAATCCGCCACTGATTCCGCCGCCGATTGTACCAAATCAACCGATTACGTCGCCGCCACCGACTGCGACGCCGATGGATCAATCGTTTCAGCCAACTGAGCCGCAAGAACCGGACGCAATGAATCTCCCTGTGCCGGAGTATATTCGGCGAGGTCCCGATTTTTGGACAAGTCCTGAAGGTCTAGTGCCGACGCTGCAAATCATGCTGTTGCTGACAGTGCTGACTCTTGCGCCAGCGATTGTCATTATGACCACATCGTTTGTGCGGATTGTCGTTGTCCTTTCGATTTTGCGTCAGGCGGTCGGCACAAATCAGTTGCCGCCGAGCCAGGTAATCACGGCGTTGTCGCTTTTTTTAACCCTTTTGATCATGGCTCCGGTTTGGCAGGAGGTTTACACTGAAGCGGTTCTTCCTTACACGGAACGGCGAATCAGCTTGCAAGACGCGACGTCGCATGCTGAAAAACCGATTCGGGAATTTATGGTGAAACAAATTGCTAAAACCGGCAATACGGATGATATTTGGATGTTCATGCAGTATATTCACGATGTGCCGGAGCCAAATAATTGGGATGAAATCCCTTGGCGCGCATTGCTTCCGGCATTTATGATCAGTGAACTAAAAACCGCTTTTTTGATCGGCTTTCAAATATTTTTACCGTTTTTAATCCTCGACATGGTAATTGCCAGTGTGATGGTGTCGATGGGAATGATGATGCTCCCGCCCGCGATTATTTCGTTACCGTTCAAGCTGATGTTATTTGTTCTGCTTAACGGCTGGAATCTTGTCGTCAATATGCTTTTACAAAGCTTTGCATGGGGCGGCGGATGAGAAAAACAATAGAAACTCCGAGAATTCCGAGATTGGGGAAATTTTTAGAGAGCGGGTAGTAACTCATGTTACGCATCCGGTGAATACAAATTAGGAAATGAGTATTACCTTTTAATATTTAGAGCCCGCTCAAGCGAATTTACGGAAAATTTAAGCAGATCAAAGAAACAAATGGGATATTAGGGACTTTGGAATAGCACGCTTGCGAGATGTGGCTGATAACATTTAACCTTTTCATTTTTATGGATACTCAAGTTGCAATTGACATGAGCCGCGACATGATTTGGACGGCATTATTGATTTCCATGCCGGTACTGACGGCGGGAGTCGCGATTGGTTTGGTTGTCGGGCTACTGCAGGCGTTGACGCAAATTCAGGAACAGACAATCGGCACCGTTTTAAAGATACTCGTCATGATTATTGTCCTTGCGCTGCTGCTTCCTTGGATGACCGAAAAAATGATTGATTTCAGTACGGAACTTTATACGTCAATTCCTGATAACTTGTTTTCTGAGTGAGATTTTCCGTTATGGTCGATCTGCGTTGAATGTTGTTTTTCCTTTGTAACTATTCAGTTGCCCAATGCGGATTTATTGGGTTTGAGCGACTGAATAGTTACATAGTTTCCTTCTTCTCGTGGCTATGTTGTCGGCATTACGGATGTTTCATGAAAGCTTATCCGATCTTTGATTATTCCTCTGACCGGCGGTCGCCTCCATACAGCAGACTTCCGAAGCGTCGTTAACACGATTTGCCTCAAGTTAAAACGGGTTGTCCTTAGCATTGGTTGCCTCGCGATTTTCCTCCTCAAGACATTCCGGTAAGCACTCTCCATAAAAAAACCCATGATTTTATGTCATGGGCTTTTATATTCGCTGGCCTACGTTTTCATTGTTAGGATTTTTCCCAATACAATTTTGAGAAAAAGTCCTAACGTTACCCTGCATCCATCATTGATCATTCTTGCGGAGCGGCAGGCAATACAGTCGTACCTGTCGTGTAGCATGTGGGAGCACAAGGATCAATCGGTGCACAAGCCGGTTGGCAGGCAGCAATTGGGTCACAAGCGCTCGCATTGCAGGAACCACCGGCGGTGCAAAGACCGCAAGTGCAACCTTTCAACGAGCCAAAGAGACCGTTGAAAAATCGGGAAATATTGGCTTTCGTTTTGTGAGCGGCACGCAACAACGGACGATCTCCGCTATGCGTGAAACCAAATCCACCGCAATCAGTGGCGCATACCGGATCACAAACCGGCTCACAGCTAACAACAGGGTCACAACTTGTTATCACCGGTTCGCAAGCCTGCACTGCCGGTTCACAAGCCACTACTGTCGGATCGCATGGCGAACATGCAACCACCGCATCACACGGACCGCACGCACTCAGCGATACGGGTTTGTGTTTCAAAAGGTTTTTTAAACCTGCAAACAGATCGCAACGATGACTGTTGCAAGTGTCACAGGCGTTACAGGGATTGGCTCCGTTGCAACCGCAATCTTGTGCATTGGCAATACTGCCGGACAACAGAAGCAGCGCAAGAGACGCAACCAGAAACTTCGACTTCATAGGACAAACTCTCCTTTTTTCCTCATTCACCGATTCCAACCTTTGACAACAAACAATCATCTTTCTGTTTGTCGTTATTATCGTTTTTTTTCGGTAAACCATTAAACTTTATGTGAGACGGAACCGTTCGGATTGAAACCACATCCGAAAAACTCCTTTCGGTAAAATCCGTCTTCCCGAAACGTACTCCCCCAGCACGCTTTTTGTCTTACGGGTATACGCCTTATCGGTCATTGATTGTCTCTCGCTTGAGTATTCGCTTGATGTTTTTGGGAAATAGATAATTTTGTAAAAAAAAACAATTCGGCGATCTTGGAAGATATGGGGGAATAAGAAGAGTTTAACGGCTAGTGTTTTCAAACACAGAGTCATTGAATTAGCGTAAAAGTAGTTTTGCCTGCGTTGCGATTCAAACAAAAAAGCCGTTTTAAAAAATAAAACAACGACTATAGGGAAGTTCTAAAAACATATCCTAATACAAAGTTACGCAATTTCTCTTGACATTTTTCACCGTAAAATACCTACGTCGCTCCTGAAAAAACCTCTTTAATACTATACTAACGGCTTGTCCTGTTCCAAATGTGTGTTATCATTTGTAACGTTATTTCCGTTTTCTCCGTGTTTTTTATTAAAAACCTTGCAATTTTGGTCAAAAGATACTCAAAATGCATCCACGTCCCGATTCTCAAAAGTCCGGTCAGTCCGAAATGTTCAATCGCCGTCTCGACGATTTCCTCTACGAAACGCACGGAGATTATCCAGTTCGCACATCTTATTGATTGGAACATGTTTGATCGCTAATACGATTCACCGTATCATCCCGACCACGGAGCGCCGGCATTGCCGACACGTCGCATGGTTTCACTTCTGTTTCTCCAACTGACTATGCAAGAAACGATTCGTATTGCCAAAGAACAAAAAATGATGAGCGATAAAAACATGTCTGAAGTTGTCGTGGATACAACGGTTC
>JAIRYX010000379.1 GCA_031267635.1 Planctomycetaceae bacterium | reverse complement strand
ACCATTAGACCTTTTCTCTAACTTCATATCAGGTTGTTTAGGCAAAACAGGTGAATAAAAAATAACTGTTTTTTGAATAGTGTTCGGTCTATTGATAGGGTTAGAGAAAAGGTCTATTGAATTTTTCTCAAAATGAGTATAATTGATATATGTTTTGTATTAAATTTACAGTCAATTTGCTTTTGAACGAAATTGACTGTTTTCATCAACGAATCTTATTCAACATTGGGAGTTTCACTATGCGTATCACATCTTGCGTTTTATTTGGATTGGCGTTGCTTTTCTGTATAGAATCCAACCTTTGGGCTGGAAATCATGGTTCGGCTTTGTGGACAAAGAAAATTTTTGCGAGACCCGTTGGGGTTCGCACTTATGTTTTACAAACACAACCCGTTGCGTTGTTTAACGGCGAAAATCTGGATGGTTGGACAACTGTTGGCGGTGGGAAAGATATTAAAGCGTGGAATGTTGTTGATGGAACATTACACCGTAAATCGAACGGCGGTGATATTGTGACAGAAAAAGAATACGGAAATTTTATATTGGAATTTAAATGGAAAATCTCTTCCAAAGGCAATAGCGGTCTCAAATATAAATTTACAAAATTCGGAAACGATTGGCTTGGTTGTGAATTTCAGGTTCTTGACGACGCGCAAAACAACGACGGAAAAATTCCTTCCCACCGCACCGGTTCGTTGTATGACATTATTGCTTCTCCTGTCGAGAATTATGTTCGGCCAGTTGGTGAATACAACCAAAGCAAAATAATTGTCAATGGAAATCGGATTCAGCATTGGCTCAATGGAAAATTGTTAGTTGATGTTGTTGTAGGTTCCCCCAAATGGGAAACCGGATTCAACGCCAGCAAATTCAAAGAACATCAGGATTTTGGAAAAAATGCCAAAGGGAAAATCCTCTTACAGGATCACGGTAACGAAGTTTGGTTCAAAGATATTACAATTCGTGAACTGAAAACGGTTTCAGGCAGAAAATTTGTCGGCTTGCGTTTGTCACGATAGCGGCACATATTCAAATTCAAAAATTTTAATAGGACATGACCAAGCGACATATCGAAAAAAATATTTCTCAACACGCTCGTCAAAGAATGTTGGAACGTTACGGAGAAAAATTTTCCAAAAGAAAATGGGATGCGTTTTGGCAAGCAATTCAAAAAGAAAAAAATGTCATTTCGCTTAGTTCTGCGTCATCGGGTTGCCGTCGGGCATGTTGTTTTCAGGGGAAATGGTATTTTTTCTGTTGTAACAGTACAGGAGTCATTTTAACGTTTCTTCCGCTCGACGCATTAACGGAAGAAGACAAATCTATATTGAACAACAACGCCCGCTATTTGCAATCCAGCAAACGCTTGTTTGTACGAAATTCACATTTTGTTTTATCCGATTTACACGTCTCTTCCAAACAGAATATTTCTCTATCCGCTATTGACGAAAAGGAGTTGCCTGCCGATTTTGACAAAGCGGAACAATATCTTCAAGCGGAATCAAAGAGAATCTATTAAATGTTTGAGAGCGCTGGCTCATAGAGAGATTGTAACTGTTTACGCTATTTGTTAATCCTGCTTTTTAAAAGACCGAAAACTCAAGTGTGATGAGTATGTAGCCCAGATATAAGGAATTACAAAAAATAGAGACGCTGGAACTTTTCGGTTTCAAGAATTATGACACAAATACTTTTTGCGGATTTCGGAATAGATTTATGAGGTTTGAAGAATTGTGCACAAATAATATTACATCAGTAAAAAAAATCATGAAATGAAAAGATTTTGCTCGGAGTGTCTCAACAAAATTATTCACGAGAGACGCGTTTTTTTGTATCGCAGGAATAGGTTGCGGAACACTTTTCCGTTTCATGAAACACCACTCGGCTAACCGGATAACCATTTTCTCTGACATACTCGAAAAACAATCTGGCAAGATTTTCTGCGGTTGGCGAACATTTCATAAGATACATCGGCTCATTAAGTTTTGTCAACATCGGCACGAGCGGATCTTTTTCGTCCAGAATCATTTTGTGGTCTATATTTTTGTCGAGCCAATTATCAACTACTCGTTTCAGCTCGGAAAAATCCAGCACCATTCCTTTTTCGTCCAACGCCTCGTTTTCGAGTGTAATTTTCACCAATCCGTTATGTCCGTGCGGATGGGCACACTTTCCGTTGTAATTTAACAACCGATGCCCATAACAAAAATGAAATTCACAAGTCACTGCAAACATTGTTTTTTCCTTTGATACTTAACGAAATCAATCCACAAATAAAATATTTGTAATTCTTCAGTCGATCAAACCAAATCAATCCGCACTGGGCAACTGGATATCAAACCGGATTTTACGGTATAACGACATCAGTGAAAACCGAAATTCCAAGTGCAATGAGTATCATGTCAATTTTCCCGGAAAATATTATTGTTGCTGCTCGGGTAACTCTACAAGCGCCCAGTGCGGATTTATTTGGCTTGGGAAACTGAATAGTTACTGAAAATGAAGCTAATGGTCTTCATTTCTCCAAAATATTTGAAAATGAAAAATCGCCGTAAACAGTTACGAAAATAATACAAGTCAAGTGAAAAGATGCGAGTTTCCTTATCACTATCACTCTTTTTTCACCGCCCCTGTCGAGCGAATCGCGAGTTCGTCGAGTTGTTTTTTCGAGACGACATCCGGTGCGTTGGTCATTAGACATGCCGCTTTTGCTGTTTTCGGAAACGCGATACAATCGCGGATGTTGTCGAGTCCGGCAAAAAGCATGACAAGGCGGTCAAGCCCCAATGCTATTCCGCCGTGTGGCGGTGCGCCCATTTTTAAAGCGTCGAGCAAAAACCCGAACTGCGACCGTGCCGTTTCTTCTGAAAGTCCAATTAGCGAAAAGACTTCCGCCTGCAACTGAGTGTCGTGAATACGAATCGTGCCGCCGCCCGCTTCAAAACCGTTGACCACAAGATCATATGCCTGCGCCCGCACTTTTGCCGTGTCGGTTTTCAAAATCGGCAAATCGTCTGTCAACGGCGCGGTAAATGGATGGTGCATCGCCGTCCAACCGCCGTTTTCTTCATCCGGTGCGAACATCGGAAATTTGATCACCCACGAAATGTTGAGTTTGGACAGATCATAAAGTTTTAGGTCGGCGGCAAATTTTCGCCGTAACGCATTCAAAACACGACAAGTTACATCAAATGTATCACAGCAGAAAAATAAAATATCATTCGGTTCTGCGTCAAGCTTTTCAGCAATCCGTTGCAACAACGATTCGTCAAAATTTTTCGCAATCGGACTGCCGAGTTTGCGGTCAGCGTCCACTTTGAACCACGCAAGCCCTTTTGCTCCAAACGCTTTTGCAAATTCCGTTAATTCGTCAATATCTTTTCGAGAATAATTATCGGCGACATTTTTGACATTGATCCCACGAACACGTCCGCCATTTGTCGCCGGTTCCTTAAAAACGCGAAAATTCGACTCTTTTGCTAAATCGGTGACGTCGGTCAATTCCATACCAAATCGCAGATCAGGTGCGTCGTGTCCAAACCGTTCCATCGCCTCATCATACGTCATTCGCGGAATCGGCAAACCTAAATTCTCGCCGCGAATTTCTTTACAAAGCCGCGCAACAAGACCGTCCATGATAGTCATAATGTCTTCCATTTCCACAAACGACATCTCCACGTCAAGTTGCGTAAACTCCGGCTGACGATCTGCCCGAAGGTCTTCATCCCGAAAACATCGTGCCACCTGAAAATAACGATCCAATCCCGCAATCATCAAAATTTGCTTGTAAATTTGAGGGGATTGAGGAAGAGCGTAAAAACAACCTTGCGACACGCGGCTTGGAACAAGATAATCCCGCGCACCTTCCGGTGTACTTTTTCCGAGCATCGGTGTTTCAATTTCGACAAAATTGTTTTCGTCAAAATAATCTCGCATGACTTTGACAATTTTGTGTCTAAGTAGAAGCGTTTGTTGCATTTCCGGTCGCCGCAAATCAAGATAACGGTATTTGAGTCGCGTTTCTTCAGACGGAATATCAAATCCGGTCGGAAGAAACGGCGGATTATTGGCTTTGTTCAAAACATTCAATGACATCGCTGTCACTTCGATTTCGCCGGTTTCAATTTTAGGATTTGCCGTTCCTTCTGGCCGCGGAGTTACAATTCCTGTTACTTGAATCACATCTTCCATGCGGAGTGATTTGGCAATTTCAAAATCTTTTTCTCCGATTTTTGACGAAAAAACGACCTGCGTCTTCCCGTAACGGTCGCGCAAATCAATAAACAACACGCCGCTATGATCGCGGTAGGAATCGACCCAACCGCTTAATGTCACTTCACTTTTGTGATTTTCTGCTCGTAATTCACCGCAAGTTTTTGTTCTGTACAAGATATTTGACTTTCTCACTGATGATATAAGTTTTTGATTTTTATTTGAAATTTCGATTGTTAAAACAGCTCGAAACATTTTTTACCCATAAAATGACATTCTAAATTGTAAAGCAGTTATCAATCTGTGCAAAGGGTACGCCGAAAAAAACATGACAATTTTTCATCTTTTTGTATAAAACCCTTCCCATTGTCTTTCTGGCAATTACAATAATGGTGTAGATTCCGGTGATTTAATTGCACAGTGTATTATATTTCATTGGAATTAAAAACATTTTGTATGTTTTACTGTTGAATGTTGTTCGTAACACCTAAAATTACTATTAAAACCATTTTTTTAAACGTGCAAACACCACAAGATAAAAATAATAATGATTTTGCGGAACTTATTGATACCAAAAAAGTTCCAGAAATGTTACCTGACCTCGCCGCAAGTTGGAGCGGTGATTATGACGATGATTTCGACATCAATGATGACGATTTCGATGATGAGTTCGACGAAGACTTTGAGGAAATTCCCGACACTGAATTTGAAGAATTTGACGATGGCGATGACGAAGAAGTTGAAATTGACGATACCGAGGAAATTATTGCTGATGACGATGATGGTGCGCTAGATGCAGATTTCGACGATTTCGATGACCTCGCCAGCGATGAAGACACGTTTGACAATTCAGACGACAGTAGTGAATGATGGAAAGTTAAAAAACAAAAGCTAAAAGTTGAGCGAGCGGATATTGCAGTCGCAGAGCCGTAAATAGAAAACTTTTAACGATTAGTTTTTAGCTTATATAATGACGCCCATTAAATAATTTTGGAGAGAATCTATGTTTTCCGGTATAGTTGAAGCATTGGGACGAATTGCGGCATTGATTTCCGAACCGCCGGGATGTCGGCTTGTGGTTGCAGAACCGCAAATCCGTGCCACAACAAATGTTGCAGACAGTGTTTCCGTCAACGGATGTTGTTTGACAGTTGTAGAAATCGGCGAGAAAACAATGACGTTTCAAGCCGGTCCCGAAACGTTAGCAAGGACAAATCTCGGTGATTTAACGATTGGTTCGCCGGTCAATTTAGAACGCGCATTAACGGTCGGCGACCGATTGGGCGGACATTTTGTGAGCGGTCACATTGATGGTCAAGCGGAATTGATTGAGATTAAAGACTACGGCGATTGGGCAGATTACTGGTTTAAGATTCCGGTAGAAATTGCAACTCAAATGGCGTCGAAAGGTTCGGTCGCAGTGGACGGAGTCAGCTTAACGCTTGTCGCGTGTCAGACAGATCGTTTCAGCGTCGCCCTGATTCCTTACACGCTCAAAGTAACGACACTTGGCAGTCGCAAAGTCGGCGATAAAGTCAACATCGAAACGGATCTTCTTTCCAAGTATGTCCAACGCTTGCTCGAAGCTAAAGAGTGGTAAATCAACACCTCACCCTTGAAATTCGGTTTGAAAAGGACATGAGGTAATGTTGCTTGCTCAGGCATTTTGTGCATACCTTCCCCCTCTAGTACGAAGTTCCTCAATTTCTCTTGATATGAAAATGTCAAATTTGTCGGTATTTTACGTTGAAAAATGCCAAGTGAAATTGCGTGACTTTGTACTATTCAGTTGCCACCTCAAATACATCCGCACGGCAACTGGGTAACTACAGTCAATGTTACAGGAAAATACCACTACTATACTTCTTGCACTTGAAATTTCGGTTTTCACTGGCGTCGTTATACCGTAAAATCCAGTTTGATCTCCATTCATAAAACCGAAAACTCAAGTGCAATGAGTATAGTGCAGCCCTTGTTTATAAAGTTCCCTTAGTAGCCCGAATTGCATCACCAATATGCGCCCTTATTCCCTTATTTTTCGTTCCATTGTTTTGATAAAAATTCACGATCTAAAACATAAGGGTATAAAGGGCGCGTTTGGGGAGCTTTGTTGGCTGCTAGGGGAAACTTGATAAATAAGGGCGGCAATAGTAAAATCTTTCGGATCACCAGTCAATGGAGACATCGGCATATTGTGACCCAGTGCGAATTGATTTGGTGTGAACGACTGAATCGTTACAGTATCTTGCAACGGAAGTTCCTTTTCAATCAAACAAGAGTTTTCACTGTAAGTTATTGATACTTTAGTATTTACGTCAATTTTTTGTTTTTGATTTATTGGCTACATTTTTTAGTTTTGTTTTGGTGTTTGGTTTTGATTTGATTTTTGCAGGGA
>JAIRYX010000300.1 GCA_031267635.1 Planctomycetaceae bacterium | reverse complement strand
GGAAATGCGATTATTGATAAGAATTTTATTCTGAATGTTGAGAATTGTCCTTGTAATCCTTACGATGGTCAGACGCTTGCGAAGACGATAGCCGGCGGCGAGAAAATGACGGGCGTTCCAATACGCGAAATATCCGCCGACACACATTATGCTAAAAGCGACTACAAAGGCGATGCGAAGATATTGATTCACGAAACAAGCAACGCGGGACTTCGCGGTTGCGAAAAACGCCGCAAGAAACGGCGAACCGCCCAGTTCCACGCTGATTTTTTTCGTATCCGCCTTGTTTTGCCGCTTGGCTTGCGAACCAAATGAACTTGTGGCTGATAAGATCGCGACGATGAAATTTTCACTGGAATTTTTTCAGAGACGACTAGATAGGCAGTGAGCGTAATCCAATTCAAGACGATTTGAAGGAGCGTGGATTTTCGCTACAGATTTGTGAGAAGGGAGTTCGCAATCAACCGTTGATGCCGCTTGCAACATTTTTGGAATCGCGCCAAGTCGAGGGTTCGTTGTCACGTTGAGCATGTTTTCGGCGAGCAAAATTCTAAACGAATTTCTCGAAAACTAAAGGGAACTTCTAAAAACCTCTTCCTGGTATCAGCAAGTCCTTATTTTTCAATGGTCGAATTTGTTGAAAGTGGGGTTTTTAGAAGTTCCCTAAAACGAAAATACCCCCCCAAAAAATAAAATTCGTAAATTAATGCGGTTTTTAGAAACTTTCTAAAATTGATGACTGATAATTTTTCAGAGTTTTTTAGTCGCGTTTTTTCTTCTTCGGTATTATAATAGAATAACATTTTCCGAAAATTCAACAAATTACCAATTATAAATCTTCATGCCGAATAATTTTTCTACAGACCGTCGCGATTTTCGCGGGACAGTGATTGCGATAGTGTTGGTTGTGATTGTTTTAATTTCGTTGTCGGCGTTGTCGCTTTCTAAATTGATGCTGGCGGAACGGCGGGCGGCAACGTACAATATGCGGCAGACGCAAACGCGGTATCTTGCCGAATCGGGAATCGACGCAATTCGGACGCTGCTTCTCTATAATGAAGAAGACTTGCTTGAAATGGGCGGCGTTTATGACAATATTGACGAACTTTGCGGCACGTTGGTTACGGAATCGCCGAATAATTATTCCGACGATTTGCGAGAAGTCGGGCGTTTTACGGTTGTTTCGCCGCTTATCGACGAAAATGGAATGCCAAACGGCGTGCGTTACGGACTGACGGACGAATCGACAAAAATTGACTTGCGGATGATTCTTGCTTACGAGCAGACGCAGCCCGGAGTCGGACGCGCGATTTTGACGCGGTTGCCTGGCATAGACGAATCTGTCGCCGACGCGATTCTCGATTGGATTGACGAAGACGACGATCCCCGCGAGTACGGCGCGGAAGCCGATTATTACGAAGGACTTGATCCGCCGCGTCCGACCCGCAACGGCATGATTGAATCGCTTGACGAATTGCTTTTGGTCGAAGGCGTTACGCCGTCGTTGTTGTATGGTGCGGATTGGAATCGCAACGGATTGATCGACGTCGGCGAGCCGGATCCGTCGCAGCTTGTCGATGCGGAAGGAACGGAATACGAAAATTCCGACGGCTATTTGGACTGCGGGTTGAATGCGTTTCTCACGATTCGCAGCGCGGAAAGCCAAACAAGTAGCGACGGCTCTCAAAAGGTCAACGTCAACAACGACGACCTCAACACGCTGCAACAGGAATTGACTTCCAAACTCAACAACACCGAGCAAGTCAATTATATCATCGCGTACCGCTTGTTCGGTCAAACGGCGTTGACAATTCCAGAAGAAAACGAGTCGGAACCAAGCCCTTCCAGCAACTCACAAAGCGGGAGCAATAACGCTTCAACAAGCGAAAACAGTTCTGGAAATACGCCGTCAAACGCGGCGGAAAACGCTCCGCCGACCGGTAATTCTTCCGGCGCGTCCAACAACAGCGCAACCGAGAACGCTTCCGAAAGATCGTTTGATTTGTCGCGCACGCCACAAGCGAAAATCTTCAGCGTTCTTGATCTCGTCGGCGGTTCGTTGCAGGTGCAATATTCAGGGGAATCGACAACCGAAACGCTCAATTCGCCGTTTACGGAAGCGTCAATGCCGACGGATTTGCCGACACTGCTTAACTCGCTCCGTTTTAACGACAACGAATATTCGCGAATCAACATCAATCAAGCGTCGCGCGGCGTGTTGCTGGCGATCCCCGGCGTAACGGAAGAAGTTGCGGATAACATCATCGCCAATCGAGTTTCCGATCCGGCAGAACAAGCCGACATGGAAACGAGCGAGGAAACGACTTACAATATTTTGACAACGCTCATTGATTATGTGGATTTTGAAACGCTGAAACAAATTGCTCCGTATGTCGCGGTTGAAGGAACGGTGCTTACAGCGCAATTTATCGGACGGTTCGACGCCTCCAGTCCGGCGACGCGGTTGCATGTCTGGCTTGACACGTCGGAAAAGCCCGCGAAAATCGTCCGCGTTCAAGATTTGAGCAATCTCGGTCCCGGTTTTTCGCCGGATATTCTCGGAGTGAATCAAGACGCCCGTTCTACTTTTTCTGTTGGAAATGCTGTCAATCGGTGAGCGACGTGTTGAAATCTATGGTGCCGCGAAAACATTTTTGGGAAAATAAAGCGCATCGCATTCGGTTCGTGTATACGCCGCAGCATTGTTCGTAGCTGAACCAGATTGAAATTGGGTTCAGCCATATGCCCGAAGTACCTAAATAATCACATTGTAGCCAATGCAAAACAATCAATATTTCTATAACTTAAACTGGAACAACGAGTTAGCAAAAATAGACTCTGGAGCTTCGGTTTAAAATCGACCCAAATTATCACGCTACGCATAACATAAACGAAACAAGGATAACCCAATCGCGCGTAAGGAAAAATAAAATCGAACCATTGATTTTTTTGTGTGATTATAAATACTATTTTTGTACGGCTTTATCGGTAAAAAAAAGCGTATAAATTGCAAGACATATCACGCCGCAAACGAGATAAGAATCCGCTAAATTGAAATTGGGCCAATGATAAGAGCCAATCATGACGAGAATCCAATCGCGGACGGCATAAACCGGAGAGTCGGGCGAATGAAAGCTGTCGTTCCAGCGAAGTTGATGGAACCCCAAGCGATCATAGAGGTTACCGACAATCCCACCGGAAACCAATCCCATAATAATAATCAAAAATAGATTTTTAGAAAACGGAACAAGAACCCAAATCACAATACCGATCAACATTACAATTGACAAAACAGCAAACGCAATCACAAAACCTTGTCCCATCCCGAAAAGCGCACCTTCATTGAGGGCGGTTTGAAATCCAAAAACATCTTTCCAAACCCACCACATTTCCTTTTCTCCCGGCATCCCCAAATGTCCAAAAACCGCCTGTTTGGTCCAAAGATCAAGGACTGAACAAATTATGGCGATTCCGGTAAACCAAAAGAAATAGGAAAATTGTTTTTTCTTTATTAAATGGTCGTTGTTTTGATCAGATTTTGGCAAATTATCATCCTGTTTATTGTTGGAGGTTGTTATACTGAAAAGATTTGTGGTTTGTAATGCCATTTCCGCCACGTCAGACTCGACTTGCGAAAGCATTAAATGTAATATTTATTGCGAAAAAACTGTAAGTCATTTTTCGTTATCTTTTTGTAACTATTCAGTCGCCCAAAGCGGACTTATTTGGTTTGGTAAATACGTTTTGATGGTGTCTTTAACATTTTTGCTTGTTTGCATGCGGAACCCAGTCACGAATCGATTCTGGCAAATACGGACGCGCCTTTTTCGGTACGGAATCCGCCGGAAACTTTCATCTTGACTTTAGCGTTGCGAATATCTCGTTTCGCTTGGTTATTATCAAACGAAACGTCAAAGTCGGCTGTGAACCGAGTAATCGCCGTCTTGTAGTCAACAAAACATCGAAACAAATTCCTTGCTTTGCTCTGTTGGCGGCTCGGCGCACGAGGACACTCCAACTCCACAGCAACGAGTACGCGTCATATTTTTCATGCAATTGTTTGAAGTCAGCATCAGACAACCCGACAAGTTTTTTGTGTTCGTCTTTCTTGTAACTATCAACATGCAACACTTTCGACTTTTTAAGAACGCCGAGATGTGTTCCAGTGTTGGAGTGCAACTGCCGAAACATTCTAGTAGAATAACAAATCAGCAAAACCCAGTCAATGCCAACAGGCAAAAAAAAACAGGGCGACTGAAATAGTTACCTTTTTAATTTTTATGGCTGTAGGAGATCAGAACAATTACTTAAACGTTTTTCAAGGAAATTGTTATCAACGAGTATCACAAGATTATTATTTTGGATTTTTGGTGAAATTTTTTGGTAAAAAATAATCCATGGTGTTTGTTTTTCTATCCATGAATTATGTAAGTTTAACATAATTTGAAATACCTAAACTTTTGCAAAATCCCCAAAGATGTTATCATTAACGGCATCAGGGCGCGTTTTTGGGGGCTTTGTTGGCTACTAAGGGAAATTTGATAAATAAGGATTCCAATGGCAAAGTCTTTCGGGTAATTGCAATAGGGAACTTCTAAAAACCTCATTTTCAACAAATTTGACCGTTGACAAATTAAAGAGTTTACGAATATTTGGGGAAGGTTCTTGGAAGTTCCCTGAATTTTACCACCAAAACGCGAAGCCCTTGACGTGGAATTTTCACCCGAAAAAGGAAAACGCAAACGACTCGGTTGGCGCGAAGGGGGATTTAAGTGACTTCGTACTAGCGCGTTCTAAAACGGCGAAATTCCTGCGCAAGGAGAATCAGACAAAGTGTTGCGGCGACGCCGTCTGTTATTGGCGAGGCGACCCAAATTCCGTCGAACCCCCAATAAAAAGGCAATATCCAATAAAGCGGGATGAGAAAAACAATCTGACGAATTAAGGTAATCGCTAACGCTGTATATCCGCGTCCGGTGGCTTGGAAGTAATTCGCAGTAATAACCGCGATTCCAACGCATGGAAATAACAACATGAAAATCCGAACGGCACGCACAGCCAATGGAGCCAAGTTGGGGTTTTTCATCAAAAACGGAAACAAAACCGCATGGGGAAAAAGCAAAACAAAAAGCGTATAAACCGTATTGAGAAGAATGGTAACGACGAGCATCAGAAATAATGTTCGGGCGACTCGGTCGTATTTTTTTGCGCCGGTATTGTATCCGACAACCGGTTGTCCGCCTTGACTGATTCCAAGAATGATTGAAAACACCAGCATAAAAATGGATTGACAAATCCGCATGACCGCAATGCCGTCTTCGCCCGAACAAGATTCCGTGCCGTATCGGTTGAACTGGTTATTGACAAGAGCGATCACGATACAATTCGCAACGTTCATAAAACAAGGCGCTAATCCCATCACGCAAATTTGTTTGACGCGCGGTAAATCGAACCGCACATATTTTAATCTCCATCGCAACAACGTCCGTCCCGAAAGATAGTACCACGCAATCCAAACCGAGGACGTTCCTTGCGCAATCAGGTTCGCAATTGCGGGACCTTCGATTCCCGTTTTGAGAACAAAAAGGAAAAACCACGAAAAAAAGACATTCACAACCGCCGAGAGAATCAGCGTGATCATCGCAATGTGAACTTTTCCCTCGCCTCGCAGAAAACTGTTGACGCCGAAGGACATTTGCATAAAAAAGGTACCGCAAATAATGATTCGGAGAAACCGTTTCGCGAGCGGCATAATGAGCGGCGTGGCTCCGAAAAAACGAAGGAGCGGCTCAATAAAGATCAAGCCGAACGCCATAAAAAGAAGCGTGATAAGAAAGAAAAGGAAAAAGGCGGTTCCCAATAAATGTTCCGCTTCGTCAATTCGATTTTGGCCAAGGCGAATCGAAAGAAGCGTATTGGCGCCGATACCGATCATCATGCCTGCCGAAAGCATGATCATCATAATCGGCAATGTCAGCGACACGGCGGTTAATCCGTCGCGTCCAAAAACATGAGCGACAAAAACGCTGTCAATGACGCCATACGAAGCGTTAACGAACATTCCGGTTACGGCGGGAATCGAGAAACGCACAAGTAATCGACCGACCGGCTGCTCGCCCATAAATCTTGCTTGTTCTTCTCGGTGGGGAAGCGATGTTTGCATGGTTGTTTTTAAGCGGGAACTGGAGCGGGAGGAATCTCTTTGGGGAGAAACGTATGTTATATTTTCTTGCGATACGTTGCTCTTTATAACTTTCCCTTGACCTCTTGAGCGAGCCGCTCTAATCCTTCGTCTGTTGAGATAAGCGGTTTATAACCAAAATCATTTTTAGCGCGGGAAATATCAAACCAGTGCGAACGCGCAAGTTGCAAGACGAGAAATCGCGTAAGATGTGGTTCCGATTTCAAACGTAAGATGTTATAAAAAAATTCGAGAAACGTTCCGGTACGCCACGCCGACTCGAAAGAAATCGCCCGTTCCACCGGTGGAAGTTGAACCAGCGACAGTAAACGGTTGATAAAGTCCCAGCAATTCACCGGCTTGTCTTGCGAAATAAAATAAGCGTTACCGGCAACGCGACTTCCGGCAGTCAATGCGTCGGCGGCTTGCAAATGAGCAATCGCGGCGTTTTCAACATAAGTAATATCCACCATATTTGTTCCATCGCCGATACGTTTCAATTTACCTTGCTTGGCTCGCTCTATCAAACGCGGGAAAATATGATGATCGCGAGGTCCCCAGATAAGATGCGGACGAATCGCACAAGTGAGAAGCCCTTGCTTGCCGTTGGAAGCGAGGACTAGTTGCTCGGCTTTGGCTTTGGTTTCAGGATAATGCGCCAACCATTGAGCGGGGTAAGGCGTCGATTCATTAATTCCGAGCTGATTGTTTCCGTTGAACACAACGCTCGGACTGCTCGTATAAATAAACTTCTTGACATGATTCTTGAAACAAGCATTGACCAGCAAAAAAGTTCCGGTCGCATTAGTATCCCAGAATAATTTCTTTCGGCAACTGATTCCAGACATTGCCGCCGTATGAAACACAGCATCAATCTCTTGGGTCGCTTTATCCACGCTGTCGTTATCTCTTAAATCTCCTAAATAAATATCGACGTCCCTTTGGCGAAAACAACCTTGATCTTTACGACAAAGAACCCGTACTTTATCCCCACGTGCCAAAAGTTGCTCGACAATATATTTCCCTAAAAACCCGCTTCCGCCGGTTACTAATGCGTACATAAATGGATCGCCTTTTCCCAATGGATGATTTTTCTACTTTCAGCAAACATTTTGACTTGATTCCTTGAATTTTTCAGCATTTGCTTTTTGTTTCCGGTTTATCGGCACGGAATACTCCGAACAGCGTGGCGTACTTTTTCCGGCGGGAAATGAGAAAACCGTTCTCGCGGAGCGTTTTTTCCAATTCCCGCAAGGAAAACAATGCGGCAGGATCGTGTCCCCAACGGAGAAAGAAATCCAGGGTGCGAATGAGAATGCGGCTCGGTTCTTCTACAAAAAAAACGCCGGACGGTCTTAAAATTCTGTGCACGTGCTGAATAACTCGCCGCCAGCCGAGAACGTGATGCAATATTCCGAAAATGACAATAACGTCTTTGCTTTCGCTGTCGAAGTTGTCAAGTTCTTCCGCATTTTGTACTTGAAATGTAAAGTCGGGAATCGCTTTTGCTTTCGCCAGTGCGATTTGTTCTTCCATGACGTCAATTCCCACATAGCTTTTCGGTTGATCCTCCGATATCAGAGTCGCCCCAAAACCGGCGCCGCAGCCGATTTCCAGGACATCTTTGTCTTTTGCAGAAAATCCGAACTTTTGAAACGTTTCAAACTCGGTTTTCTGCATCGACTGCCGCAACGGGGACGACATTGCCTTCAGTTCTTTTGCACTAAGTTTCATAATTTTTCTCTCCGCATGTTTTTTATTCTCGGAATCAATGAATTTTTTGTAACCGTCCACAGGGTAATGGTTGCTTATTGTATCAAATCCCATAAATTGTTACAACATCTTCCAGGAAAAATTTGAAAAAATGACACGAGAGAGAATTGGGATTTCGGCTCTTTTCAGAAGTTTCGTCTGTTCCGGAAATCTCATGAGTTCCCAAAGTCCTTTTCATTGCTCTCTTGTGACTATTCAGTCGATCAAACCCAAATAAATCCGCACGGCAACTGAATAGTTACGCTCTCTTTTAGTTTTCATCCGTTCCTTTTATCCGTCCCTTCCATCCGCCAATGCCGCACGCCTTGTTCGAGCCAGTAATTGAGCTGCGTTTGCGGAATAGAAATCAGGTCGGCGTTTTCGATGATATTTCGGCAATGCACATCGCTACGAACAGCGTGAATTGCGCCGCGGCGGTCACGGATTTTGAGCGGCAGTTTGCGGCATAATTGATTGCAGTCTTCGTCGGGCGGAACAAGATTCGCTTTCCAAAGACAGTGCGCCGCCGTAAACAACGGAGTACGCCCTCGCACAATCAACTCGACTTTGTTCGGCAAAACCGACTGAGGAAAACGATGAAGTAACGCCGTCAAACGTTCCGCGTCGAGATCGTAGCCAAACGTAATCCGCAGCAACGACGGTTCCAATTCGAGCAACTGGCGAAACGCAAGGTCGTTGACAATGTTGAAAGAAAAATCGGCGACGCAAGGAATGTTACGTTTCCGAAAAAAAGAAAGCGCGCCGAAATTCCGCACCAAAACCGCATCCGGTTCCAGTTTGGCGAGATACTCCAGAAATCGCGTTTCTCCAGGCAGCAACACGCGCGGCGCAACCGCGACAAATTCCGCGTTGACCGCGCGAACCGCTTTTGCCGCCGCATCGTATTCTTTGCGGGAACGAAGTTCCACGTAAAAACTACGGCAACCGTTTTCAAGTAATCGCGGCAACGTTTCGTTTTCAAAATCGCGGACGTCGCGTAAAAGAATGTGCCAAACCGGTTCCGCCGAAGAATCCGCGCGAGAGACGTTTGTTGAATTTTCCGCCTCGCGGCGTAATTCATTCAGTGATTTTCCAAAGGCAATCGGTGGTGAAACGGCGACAGGTTGCGCCGTCAGTTCCGCGACCAATTTTTTTCTCATTTGTCCTAACACGCTGAGCGGAATCATTGCTTTGCCGTCAAGCATTGCGTCGAGCGTTGTCAATTCAAAGATTGTCTCGCCGAGCCGCCCAAATTGTTCCCGCAGCAACTCTTCCGTAAGCGGATGTTTTCTCGCTTCTTCCAACGGCGTATCGCTTGCGATTTTAATTGCCGCGCTATTTGCCGCAATGCTGTTTGCCGTTACCGCTTCAACAACAAGCGGTTCGCCGACAACGCCGCGTATTTTCAAAAATAGCGGTACGCGGCGTGTCGCGCGGTGCGTTTGCAGAGTTTTTCGGATTTGACGTTCTAATTGCGGATCGTCCGTTTTCCGCACAGCTTGACCGACTGTCATCTCGTCGGCGTCGAGCGTTCCGTTACCAAACGTCAATAACACTTTATCGCCCGCCGCCGCGGCGCGTACCGATTGTTTCCGTTGAAAAATTTCATAAACTCGTCCGCCTTGCGACTTTTCCGAATCGCTTTCATTTTCAAACAACACGCCGTCGCCGCGTTGAACCGGCGCCGTCAATTGAACGACCGCCGCGTCGCGCCGTACTTCAATCACCGTACCGAGCGGAACGCCGCGATGCGCAGTGATATTGCCGGGAACAAGCCGCCGCGGATTCGCGCCTTCTAACCAGCCGGTCGAAAATCCCCGCGAAAACGTGAGCGCAAGCCGGTCGAGGTTTTCTTGATTTTTCGCGTCAAAATGTTGAGAATCCAACGGAACATCCGCGTCGCAAAGAGAATCAATTGCTTCGCGATAAATGCGAGTCACTTCGGCGACATATTCCGGCGGTTTCAATCGTCCTTCAATTTTGAATGCGCAAACGCCCGCGTCGATCAATTCCCGCAACAAAGGCAGCGAGGCAAGATCGGTCGGGCTAAAAAGATTTCGCGTCGTCAAATCGACCTGATCGAGTGTCTTTTCCGAAGAAGCGTCAATCAAAGTATAAGACATGCGGCACGGCTGAGCGCAGCATCCTCGGTTCGCGCTCCGTCCGCCGAGCATCAAACTTGTCAGGCATTGACCGGAAAAGCTGATACAAAGCGAACCATGCACAAACGCTTCTAATTCCAAATCGGTATTCCGCCGCAATTGACGGATTTGTTCGAGCGACAACTCGCGCGGCAGTACAATCCGCTTGATTCCGAGTTTTGCCGCTTCAGCAAACGCTTCCGCCGACGTCAAACTCATTTGCGTCGAAGCGTGCAATGTTAATGAGGGACAAGATTTTCGCGCAAGCTTGGCGATCCCCAAATCCTGCACTAAAACCGCATCAACTTCCGCAACGGCAAATTCCCGCAACAGTGTTTCCGCGTCCGGCAACTCCTCCGCGAAAACCAACGTATTAAGCGTCAGATAAGCGCGGACATTACGGCGATGCAAAAACGTAATTGTTTCGCCTAATTTTTCAAGCGGAATATTTTTCGCTCGCATACGAGCGTTAAAATTTCCCGTTCCAGAGATTCCGAAATACACAGCGTCCGCCCCATTTTCCACGGCGGCACGCAACGCTTCTTCCGATCCCGCCGGAGAAAGAAGCTCCGGCTTGTTAATAGATGATGACATAAGTAGAGTAATGAAAACTTTCTTATTATTTCGTTTTTTGGGGGACAATATTTGAAAACGCCATAGAAAACTATGGCGTCCGTTTCCCAAGCCCAATAAATCCGCACTGAGCAACTGCATTGTTACTCGAACGACTTTACCATTTCAGTCCTTATTTTATCAAGTTTCCCTGAGTAGCCAACCAAGCCACCAAACGTACCCTTATGCCCTCATTTTTTCGGTCATGGATTGTTGCCCAAAACGCTTGAACGAAAAATAAGGAAATAAGAGCGAGTTCGGGCGATTCGGGGCGAATAAGGGATCTTAATGAATCAGGACTGAAAGAGTCATATTTATTGACCGTAACTTTCCGGTTGCCCGATGCAAGTTGATGCGGTTTGAGCGGCGGAATCATTATCAAAAACTCTACCTAAAATACCAAATCCACCTAATTCGCCTCATATTTCAAAAGGACAACCGGAAGAGTCGGAACGTTGAGGGCAGATGAAATCATTAGCAACGAAGTACCGATTCTCAAAAATTTCAATTCATCCCGCAAGCCCTTTGTTCCCAATGAGTTAGGGCAATGTATCAGAGAACCCGCCGTCTCTGCAATCCCTAAAACCCAGTGCTTTCAAGGTGTAAGTTGACATAAAATATCCGCCTATTTTAACACAATAATTCACACATCTTCTAAAGCCACTATTTTTACTCAAATGTCTAGTCGTCTATATAGTCGTCCCTGAAAAAATTCCAATGAAAATTTCATCGTCGCGATCTTATTGCGGCGTTTTTCGCAACCGCGAAGTCCCGCGTTGCTCGTGTTGTGAATCAATATCTTTGCGTCGCCTTTGTAGTCGCTTTTGGCGTCATGTGTGTCGGCGGATATTTCGCGTATCAAAACGCCCGTCATTTTTTCGCCATTGCTTATCGTCTTCGCAAGCGTCTGACCATCGTAAGGATTACCGGGACAATTCGCAACATTCAGAATAAAATTCTTATCAATAATCGCATTTCTGACTTCAGCATTCGCATTTCTGGCGCCAACAACACAGTTTCTGGCGTCAACAACTGAGTTGCTGGCACCGACAATTGAGTTGCTGGCGCCAACAACGCGGTTTCCGGCTTCCCCATTTGCGTGATTGGCTTCAATATTCGCGTTATTGAGTTCAATATTTGCATTGGCGGTGCTGGGTTTGGGAATCGTATTGGCGATCGAACAGGTTCCAATCAACATAATGTGCGAGCTGGATGATCTCGTGCGTTTCGTAGAGAAAATCGTCGAGACGACGATTGAACGTGTCGGACTGACCGGATTGCTGGGGAGATGCAGTGGGACGCATTTTCTAGCTTAATTTTGATAAAAATTGCAAGTTTTGAACAAAAAACACGGATAAATAGCAAATGACGTTACCAATGATAACACACAGTTGGAGCAGGACAAGCCGTTATTATAGTATTAAAAACATTTTTCAGAGACGACTAGATAGGTACTAAAATACTAAATACCTTGCATTATTTGTTTTAACGTGTATTTTAATAATTTTGTGTTTCTATTTTTTTCAGTTTACCTATTGATGAGCAAAATCCATTCCTGCTCCCAAATATCGTGTACGTTTCATAAACTGGTATGTGTAGTAATTGATTAAAAAAGAAGATATAATTAATGAAAAAATTACAAGTAAAAGTGTTTGGTATGTTTTTAGTAATTGGCGGAATGAGTGCAATAATCAATACAATTTTTTCAAATGAAAATGTTTTTAGGAAACTCTGTAATGCTTTACAAATATACAAAGCTATTGTTGTTATTGTGTTTCACGGTCGGTTTGTGGTGCATGTCTGAACTTCCGGCGGAAGCTCAGCAAAAAAAACTTGCCGTTCTTCCGTTTGACTCTCCCGATCCAACCGCACTGGAATCGCCGGATGGAAGCGGCGTTTATGTTTTTTCAACCGCGCGGGGAATTACGATAACGAACAGTCAAAATCTGCTTGATTGGAAACCTGTCGGCCGTGTTTTTACGAAAGACGTTCCCGATTGGGCAAAAGAACAGATTCACGGCGCAACGGCAATTTGGGCGCCGGATATTGTTTTCGTAAACGGGCAATATTATTTGTACTATTCGGTTTCCACATGGGGAAACCAACGCTCCGCGATTGGACTTGCGGTCAACAAGACGCTTAATCCGAAATCGCCAGATTATGCGTGGCACGATCATGGCATTGTTTTAGAATCCAGTCCGCAGGAAACGCCCGATTATAATGCGATTGATTCGGCGTTGTTTGTCGATGACGACGGAAAGGCATATCTTTTTTGGGGGTCGTTTTGGGACGGAATCAAAGCGGTGGAAATTGATCCGCAAACCGGAAAACCGTTCAAATACCGCAAAAGCAAGCTGAAAATCCCGGACGGCTATATCTCCGTTGCCCGCCGCGAGTCTGTCAACGACACGTCCATTGAAGCTGCGCATGTCGTCAAACACGGTAAGTATTATTATCTGTTCACGTCGCGCGGCGGATGTTGCGACGGCGTGAAAAGTACTTATCATATTGTTGTCGGACGCGCCGAATCGCCGCTCGGTTCATATATTGATCGTAGCGGTAAACCGATGTCGGAAGGCGGCGGAACGGTCGTTTTATCAAGTACGGAACGATGGAAAGGAACAGGACATAACGGTTTTTTTCAAACAGCCGCCGATAAAGACAGCGTAAAAAACGATTGGCTGATTCTTGCCGCGTATGACGCGAACGCCCCGCAAAAAGGACGTTTAACGCAAATTCGCCCTGTAATATGGGACGAATCCGGCTGGCTTGTTATTGGTGATGTTTTCGACAAAACATTGAATACACAGGCAAATAAAGATTGATAAAAACGTTATCTCCAGAACTCGAAAAAGTTTCGTCGATACGCAAAAATGTTTGTTTACTTTTTGTAATTCATTTTTGATGTTGTTTTATTTTGGTGCAGTTTTTGCGATTATTTTTAATAGATAAATACAGTATTTTAGATTTTCCTTATCATGGTTTTTGATTCAGATTTTTTAAAGAAGTTAGAGTATTTGTCGCTGGTATCGCGGCGGATTTTTCGCGGACAGTTGCTTGCGCAGCGTCGTACACGGCAAATGGGCGGCGGTATTGAATTTGCCGACCATCGTGACTACGCCTCCGGCGATGACCTACGTTATTTAGACTGGAATATCTTCGCGCGGCTTGGAAATCAATTGATTAAACGGTTTGAGGAAGAAGAAGACCTGCACGTTTATATTTTCCTTGATTGTTCCCGAAGTATGTCGGCGGGAACGCCGAATAAGTTTGATTACGCGAAACAAATCGCCGCCGCGCTCGCTTATATCGCGCTGGCTGATCTTGATCGCGTTTCGGTCATCACTTATGCGGATAAAATCTGCGATATTTTTCCTCTCACTCGCGGCAAACAGCATATTTTATCACTACTGCGATTTCTCGAACAATGCGAAATTTCCGGTACAGAAACAAACTTGGCGGCTGTTATCGGCGATTTTATTCATCGCAAACAACGCACCGGACTTGCGATTGTCGTCAGTGATTTGTTTGATTCGCATGGTTTTCAAAGCGGAATTGATTCGCTTCGTTACCGCAATTACGAACCGAATGTTGTGCAAGTGCACGACTGGTCGGAAGCGAATCCGAAATTTCTCGGCGACTTGCAATTAGTGGATATTGAATCCGGTACGCCGCGCGAGGTGACAATCAGCGAAAGCGTTTTACGGCGGTATAAAAAGAAATTCGCCGAATTTCTTGATTCGGTCAAAAGATACTGTCTCGGCAACGGTTTTCGATGTACGATTTCGCAAACGTCCGAACCGTTTGACGAACTCATTCTCCGCATGATGCGAGAAGTTTGAAAAAAAACGGTAACTTTTCAGTGAAATGTAAGCAAGCTGGAGCATTTCGATGGCGAGGATTTCGTATTAAAAACTCATGTTACGCAGAATCTCAATTCAGTCCGAAATATAGTTATGGTTATCTGTTGCTAGGGGCGTCCAACAATCATTTTGCCTGATGTTCTGCGTAATATGAGTTACTAAGGAAATTTTGATAAAATAAGGGCTGCAATGACAATATCTTTCGGGGAATTATACCCCTCACCCTTTAAATTCGTTTTTTATCAAAAAAGGGATATTAGGGACGAAAGGGACTTTGGGGAGACGGCGGCTCTTTTGTCCCTTCTCTGTCATTCACGGCTCTTTTGTCCCCAAAAGTCCTTTTCGCCTCATGTCCCGTTTTTGGAAATTTTTGGTAAAATATCCATAAGTCTTTGTTGTGTAAAGGGTTAATAAATAAATGCTCCTTGAGAACAGCCAATTTTTGTCTGTTTTTCGCAAAATCCACATATGAGATAAAAAAAATCTCATGCGAGATAGGTTTCATTTCATATGAGATAAACTTCATCTCATATGAAATGGGTTTTATCTCACATGAGATGGGTTTCATTTCATATGAGATAGCTTCTATTTCATATGAGATGGGTTTCATTTCATGTGAGATAGCTTTTATTTCATATGAGATGGGTTTCATTTCACATGAGATAGAAACTATCTCATGTGAGAATTTTTTCATTTTTGGAACAATTTTCAATAAATGGGTGCAAAATTTATATTTCCGGTGATTATTCGGACACTTCCCTGCTGATATTCTGCGTAACGTGAGTTAAAAACATGGTAACTATTCAGTCGCTCAAACCTAAAAATCAATCCGTGAGACGTGACTGGAAACCGCTTGCTCTGTACCAATTTGGCTGTCCAGCTTTTGTATCATCATTCAGCTTCCTCTGTGTATTTTGTCCGATAGCCGGGGTTGCTTTCGGGGCGATTGGCGTTGGGGTAATTCCAGTCGGTTTTCGCATCAAGTGAAACTTCCTTGATCCGGCGGAAAACATCATAAGGATTTTCTATTCCGCAAAAACGTTTCGTCAATGGTGCATTATTGGCGGTTACATTTCCCATATTAAACAAAATCGAACCGACGCCGCATATTTTTTCAACCGGATTGATATTCACCTGAATATCGCGGATTTTGTCATAGTCGATAATCTGATAATCAATTCCGAAAAGCCCGCTCCGAATCATTACACGTTTGTCGGTAAAAGCATAGGCGACATTTTTATGCGAAAGAAAAAGCCAAAACATGTACAAGACGCTTAACAAACAGGGAAACATGGAAATCATAAAAATTAGGATAAAAAGCAATAACGGCGGATGTATTCTCAAGGGTACGGCATAAGGCGACATCATAGTCATACAAAAAAATAATATCATAGGAACGAAACATATCAGTCCCCAGATTATTCCGAAAATTAAAAAAAATACGCCGCTGAACATCCATGTCTTAAAATTGGGCGTTCCTGTCCAGAAAATCTTTTCATTACGGTCAAGAATATCACGAAATTTGTCTTCTAAAAAATCCATAAAAATATCACTCTTTCTTTTTTATTTCACGATGATATTTCGTACTGCTTATTTTTTCCTCGCGGCATAATGACGGTTTCTCTCTTTCTCTGCATCCGGCAGAGCTTAACAAAAATATCGCAACAGCGACGATTTATCATCTTCACTCTTGAAATCTCGACTTGTAAGATAGTGTTGATCGTTCATCACGTCCCTCATGTCCTTTTTTTGATGAAAGCCGAAATTTCAAGTGTGAGGAGGATGTCAATAAAAAGCTTAGCAGATGCGGAACGAATGATCGGAAACGTCTGTTGTGGAGAGCGTCCCAAAATTTTGCGGGAAACTTAACGTGTCCGGTTCTAATGAATCAAGGTCAGAATAACTGCCGTTTGCGTTACCGGTCAGACGTTGATTCTGAGTGACAACTTCCTGCTCCCAGCGACGCTTGTAATCGAACGCTAAAAAGCCGATTCCAATCGCCGCCAACACCGCCATCGTCGTTACGATTAACAGTATCACGTGTTGTTTTTCCTGCTCTTTCGACAAGAGACCGTCGCCGTTTCCTGTTTCGGACGATTCTTCCATAACAACCTTTGTTCCGATTTTCCCGGTCGCCGCGTCAAACTGATAAAACTCGTTTTCTATTTTTTTTACTGAAACGGTAGAACCGTTCTGCAATCTTGCGAGCCATTCTTTCGGATTATCGGTCGCCGGAAAAATACTTTTGGCGATAATCGCCGCACTGCCGGACGCTGCGTTTGTTTCACTAACCGCTGGATGAGTCGTGTTGACGGTATCGTTGGCAGCGTTGTTGTCCGTCGTGTTGGTTTCGGGCGGTTTCTGTTCGCCGTTTTTTGCCGCCATCGCTAATTCGCTGATTTTTTCCAATTGTTTCCGCACTGCAGGATCGGTCACTTTTTTGCGTGCCGGTTCAGGAAGCTGTTCGCTCAGCACTTTCGTCATACCGGGATCGTTACTGTTCCCAAAACTGCCGCGTCGCGAGGACGACGATTGATTGGAATTTCGATTTCCAAAACCGGAGAGGGTTGAGTTGGAAACGGCGGACTGCTCTCTAGGAGACGGCGTTGCATTGGATGTTTGCGGATAATGCGCCACTCGCGGAATTTCATCGGATCGTTCCTCGAACGATAAATTTATCGGCGACGATGTTACGGGCGACGGTTTGTCAATCGTAATATTTTTTAATATTTGCGTTGGATTCGTTTCCGGTTGCCGAATGCGAAACGTCTCCGCCGACGACGCAATCACCGAAACCGTTGCGAGTATCAATACAATGAGAAATGTTCGAATAGAAAAGGTCATGAAAGTCACAATGTAAAAAGTAAAATCCAACATGTAATTCGTCCCGACAACTTTTGTTTTTAGCTTTTTATTTCCTTGAGCGGTTTGCGGAATGCTTCGGCAAGCGCGTGAGGGACTAACGCTTCGGCGGCAGTGACGACGGCGCGATTTTCCGCGACTTTCGCTTTCATTTCCTGCGCGACCGCTTGTGCGAGAGCACGGCGTTCTTCCGCTTTTGCCCGCGCGACACGGGTGTCCGCTTCCGCCTGATCGACTTGCAGCCGCGCTCCGATATTCTGCCCGACCTCAATTGTCGCAATGTCAATCGAAACAATTTGAAACGCCGTTTGCGAATCCAGACCGCGATTTAGCACCGTGCGGGAAATGCGAATCGGGTTTTCCATCACTTCGAAATGCGTTTCCGCTGAACCAATCGCGTTAATAATTCCTTCACCGACACGAGCAATGATTGTATCTTCGGTCGCGCCGCCGATAAGCCGCTCCAGATTCGTCCGCACGGTCACTTTCGCCGAAACAAGAAGCTCAACGCCGTTTTTGGCAATCGCGTTCAATCGCGTCCGCCCTCCTTTTTTAGGGTCGGGGCAAATAATCACTTTGGGATTCACGCTTGTCCGTACCGCTTCCAACACGTCGCGTCCGGCAAGATCAATCGCCGCCGCTTGATCAAAATTGAGATTTAAATCGGCACGCTGCGCGACAATCAACGCCTGAATCACTTTCGGCACGCTTCCGCCGGCGAGATAATGCGATTCCAACCGCCGGTTTGTTATGCCGAATTGACCGCTGATCGGCAATCCCGCTTGTTTCGCCATGATTTTCGCCTGCATGAGAATCCGCGTACTCACTTTCCGCAAACTCATCCCGACAAGTCCCAGCAAACTGATTTGCGCACCGGACATAAAACCTTGAAACCAAAGCGCACCCCAGTTGAACAACAACACCAACAAAATCAATCCGAGCAAACATGCCGCTCCGACGCCAATTAACGCAATCGTCGTTCCCGTATCTGCGGCAAAGAGCGGAAATCGACAGAGAATATCAAGCATCGTTCACCAATCAATTTTTGAGATTTTCCTCATTTTCCTGAAAATCGAACCTACATCAGTGATTAAAGATAACGGATTTTCCGCAAAAATGATAGCCATGACCGTCGTTTTCTGTGAAATTTTTCTATTTTTATTGAATTTTGATATTGAGAGTTATCCAAAACCGCTCTTCCAATGAAAGAGACGGATTATTTCGTTTTTGGGGGGAGTCGAGGGCGAAATTTCTCTTATTTACTCATGTTACACATGAGCGATTAACATTCAGGAAACGTAACGATTCAGTCGCTCAAACCAAATAAATCCGTACATGACAACGGAATAGTTACGCAGATACTCAAAAATCAAAAAAACGCCCTCTCAAAGTCCCAAGAGTCCCTCGTATTCCTTCGAGCGAGTGCCGGAAATCGGAAATTTGACGCCGTGAACGTAAAATTTGGCGTCATAAACCGAAATGTTGGCGCCAGAAACTGCGTTTGGGACGTTCCCTAAACCCTTATCAATAAAGAATTTCGAGAAAATGAACCTCAAAAACCAAGAATTGCCGTCTTCGATGGGACGTCGGAGCCCCGCCCGTGAGCCGTTGTCCGAGAGAAGAATGAGGACGCGGGTGTTTCCTGAATGTTAATCGCTATGCGTAACATGAGTTATTTGATGAAAACGCAAATTCGGCGAAAATATTGCCAATTTGTAAGCTATGATTATCTATAAGAAGAGTAAATTTTCAAAAAATATCTGTTTTGATTGTTACATGGTGTTATTATGCGAAGCAAAACAATCGGAAATTTTGTTCAGCGAAAACGTCATCATATTGGTCTTCTGACGCCTGGCGCTAACAAATTTGCCGTCGGCGACAAATTCGATAAAACAGCAGCAACGCCGAGCAAGAATATACATTCCGGCGACCTCGACAAAGAATATTTGACGCGGGCTTTGTCGCATGACGTTAGCGCGCATTTGATGGTCTTGGAATTTTCGTTTCGGCGATACGATCAACTTGTAAAACATCTCTCCGAACCGCACTCCGACCGAAAAATTATTCGTCCCCATGAAAACCGATTAGAACGCAGTGTAGGAAATTCCAGCGCAACCAATACGCGACAAGGAATCACGCTTCACGAAGCCGGCGAACATGTTTCAGCATGTTTAAGTGAAATGAAACGTTTTGTCGATGAGTTGATTTCATTCGCCAAAACCGGAAGTATTGATATGGAATCGACCAACGTGTCTGTCGGCGAAGTTGTTTGTGAATCGCTTTTTGAGCAACAGCAACTTCTTAATTCCCGAAAAATTGAAGTCACGATGGCTCCGTTGTTGCCGCAAGTTTGGGCAAACCGTTTGCGAGTTAAGCAAATTGTAACGAACCTCGTCCGCAATGCCGCTATTCATGGTTGCGATAAGGATTTACCGAAATTGACGATCACGTCGGAGCTTCAATCGGACGGCAAACTGGCGTCATTTTGCGTAACCGATAATGGTCATGGAATACCGGAGTCGGAACGAACGCGAATTTTTGAGCCGGGCTATCGTTTGCCGGGAAATCAAAATGAAGGAAGCGGAATTGGTCTTGCGATTGTCAAAAAAATTGCCGCTTACTATGGCGGCAACGTTGTGTGCGATTCCGGCGTCAATGGGACAACGTTTCGCGTTTCTTTGCCGACCAACAAGTGAATATGTTTGGGAAAACTTCAGATCGTTCTTGACGCGGAAATTTATTTTTCGTTAAGTGAGAAGCTTTTCTGACACGATGATTTTGCACAAGAAATAAAACAAAGCCGTCGGCATATTCGTCAACGGCTGATTTCAGAGTTTAACGCACTTTGTTGTGCGAACGAAATTCACGCTGAAACGAATTATTTTTTCTTTTCGACATGAATTGTATGTTTTTTGAGTCGTCGGCAATATTTCGACAATTTCAATTTCTCACCACCCGGTTTGCGTCGCACGATATAATTGTAATCGCCACATTCCTCGCAAACAAGGTAAACGGTTTCCGCCTTTTTCTTACTTTTTTTTCCGCCAGCCATGGTTGAACCTCTGATTTTTCAATGAGTTAATAACATTGGAAAGTCCCCAAACGTCAAATTTTATTTATTAAATCATATTCGATGAAATTGGCAATCCCCCCCGATTGTTTTTTATCTTGGCGGCTATCTGCATTTTTAACGATTTTCGTTTCCAGAGGAACGCACTAAGGACAAGAGAGAGACTTTTGGGACGCGATAAACGGCGGACATTGTTATACACGATCAGCAGCGTCTGAAGAGCCGAATAGGTAAGCGTCATGAATAGAACGCTGATAACAATCCTTACAGCCGACAAATCTCACGGAAGTATTCTATCAATTTCTAAAAAAATCAGGGTTAATTTTGAGGCGTTGCTTAGAATATGGTCTTATTATTAAATGCGAAACACCCCAAATTTGATTTTTACAACTAAAACGCTCATGTCTTCCCATCCTTCCAACACAAAACCCAAACTGGCTATCACTATCGGCGACGTTGCCGGAATCGGTCCTGAAGTAATCGTCGGCGGCTGGAAAGAAATTATCAAGCAAGCTCTCTGCGATCCTATTGTTTATGGGCATCCGAAAATTCTGGAACGTGCCGCAAAGTTGCTCGGTTTGAGTTATGACATTCAAATCGTCAATAACACATCGTTTGCTCAGCCGTCGGAAAGCGTTATTCCGTGTGTGTTATGTTGTTCTGATGAAATTTTAAGCGTGCAACCCGGAACGATTGACGCCATTGCCGGCGACGGGGCTTATCATGCCATCGTCACAGCCACGATGAACGCCGTTGTGAATAGAGTTGACGGGGTAGTAACAATGCCCATCAACAAAAAGGCGTTGAATCTTGCCGGATGCCATTATCCCGGACACACGGAGTTGATTGCGGCGCGATGCGGTATAGAAAATTTTGCGATGATGCTGTATCTCGGTTCGTCCGACGTGATTAAAGGTTCGGCGGGTTTGGCGGTCGTGCACGTGACGCTTCATACCGCGATGCAAAACATCTTTTCCGAAATCACGACAGATAAAGTTACGGCAAAAATTCGTCTCGCTCACGATTTCATGCTGAAAATGAAGGGAGCGATACCGAATATCGGAATCTGCTCGCTCAATCCTCATGCCGGAGAACATGGATTGTTCGGACATGAGGAGATCACGGTGATCGAACCGGCAATCCTCCTTGCTCAAAACGAAGAGATCCATGTCGAAGGCCCGTTTTCCGCCGATACAATCATGGTGAACGCACGCGACGGTAAGTTCGACGCGGTGGTCGCCATGTTTCACGATCAAGGACATATTGCGTTGAAGTTGCTCGGAATGCACAAAGCGGTCAATATCACGCTTGGGTTGCCGATTGTTCGCACGAGCGTCGCGCACGGTACGGCGTTTGATATTGCGTGGCAAGGGAAAGCGGAAACGAGCAGTTTTGTCGAAGCGTGCCGGGTGGCGTCGATCTTGGCGCAACGCTAATTCATGTCGCATCTTCATTCTCATAAAAATGAAGGACGCCAACAACCGACTTCTTTGCCCTCTGTTTCTTTGAGCGATTGCTTATCGCTCACGGTCGCGGATTACGCAGCCAGTTGGTTGATGTCGGCGCATGAGATCGGTACAACCGCTGCAAGTGGTGCACACTTTTTTCGGACTCATTTCGCCGCGGGCTAGAATATCGCGGACGGAATCGGGGTAGGCGAACGCTCCGCGTCCTTGACCGAAGAAAGCAAGTTTGCAGTTCTTGATAAGCCCCGCCGCGACATAAGGAACAAGATGACGCAGCCACGCACAACCGCCGGTAATCATCGGCAAAGCGGGGAACGCTTGCTGTATTTCGGACGCGATCTCGCAAAATCTTGATACGCCGATTAACGGATGTTCATTATAAGCCGTTGCGCCGCGTATCGCTAATTCATAGGGGCGGTTGTAGTGCGGATTAAAATAGGGGTTGCCGATAGTTACGTTCAAGAGAGCCGCACCGAGCTTAATGATTTCCGCAACAAGCTGTTTCGCTTCGGTTAAATCCCATCGCCGATAATCTTCCGGCGTAGAGCAAAAGCCCCAGGGATATTTCACTGCGTCGTAAACATTCAGCCGCGACGTAACAATCAATTGCGGAATTTCTTCGCGGACACGGGCAATCGTCGTCCGAAGAAAGCGCGTACGATTCTCAAATGAGCCGCCATATTTACCGGAACGGGTATGCGAACCGAGCAGTTCGTTGAGAAGATAGCCGTGACAACTCTTGATATCCACGCCGTCGAAACCGGCTTTTGCGGCAAGTTCGGCAGCGCGAAGATAGTCGTCTTGCAAATAATCCAGCGCGTCGTCAGTAATGAGCGGCGTTGCGGGAGTAACGCCTGTTACCGGATCAAGAACGCCGCTGTATTGCGCGATAATTGGAGCCGCCCGACCATCAGGTTTGCTGTAACGCCCCGAATGCGTCAGTTGAATGATGGCAAGAATGTCGTGTCCATGTTGTTCTTTGGCGATGCGGCGGGAACGGGCGAGAATTTCCGCGTATTGCGAAACATTTTTTTCGTGCAGCCAAAATTGATGGGCATTGGAACGTCCTTCGGGAACAACAGCGGTGGCTTCAAACCAAATAAGCGATGCGCCGCCGCCGGCAAAGCGGTCGTAACGGCGTGTTGAACGCTCCGTCGGCGTACCGTTTTCGTCCGCGTCGAATCCTTCCATCGGATTCACGGCAAAACGATTGTCGAGCGTAACACGACCAATCGTTTGCGGCTCGCGAAAAACGGAAAAATCATCGGAAAACGGAAGAACCGCACCAATACGCGCCGCTTCGGCAAGTAAATCATCAACAGTTTTTAATCGAAAAGGAATACGCGGGAACATAGGATTGAAGTAAAAAGTAGAAGTGAGAGCGATATAATTTCACCTATTCTAATAGATATGCTTTGAAAAGTCAAGAAAAGAGCAAAGCAAG
>JAIRYX010000296.1 GCA_031267635.1 Planctomycetaceae bacterium | reverse complement strand
ACTTCCCAATCTACGGCAAAGTTACTGCTTCTCCGCCGTTACAGGTGCTTGCACCTTGCCAAATGTCCAAAGTAATTGAATCGTTGACGTAATGCACGCTTCCGTCGGCGTAACAGGAGTTTATTCCGTTGGTGTGGTTGCTGCTGGTGAAGTTGTAGGCGGCGTTTGCCGCTCTAATCCAATTTCCGGGTGCGCCGTAGTTTGGGGTGTAGTATGATGAAAAACCGGTTGCGTAGGCACGCGATGAGACCCAAATGAAACCGCGTTGTGTTCCGCCTGTTGGCGGGTTCGTTCCGGCTATTCCGAAAAGGTCAATTTCCGTCCCCGCCGTACTCCAAACCGTTGATGTATCACCCGCGCTGCCGGTATTGGTCATGTCAACATAATTCATTCTCCTCCAAGCACGGCGATCAGTTGTGCCGGTTGGATTATTCGCGAATCCAATCAAAGTCTCCGCAACCGCGAGCGTATTACTCGTCCCGTCTCCAATTTGTTCAAGCGAACCGGTGTTATTGCTGAAAAGTCCATTTGACATCGTAACGTTGTCAACATTCCAAAATTCACCTCTCGCATTACCATTGCAAAAAACGTAATTTGTTCCCGACGCTTCGCGGTAATCCTCCGGCGGATGAACACCGCCGCCGCCAACAATCGACACCGACCTTGTTCTTCTCTCCGTTTCGCTCGGACAATTTAGCAGCCCGAATCGCAAACCGAGAATTAAAACTGTAGCAGAGTGCATTGTTGAACGATCAGAGTAAAGAGGTGTACCAGCAGGGAACGACGCGAGCATCGCACCTTGCTCAATAAACGGCAACACACGGACGTGAATTGAAACGTCCGTGTTAGGGGACTCGCCAGGGTTTTCCGGTATCCAAGTCGTGTTCTCAACCATTTTTGGCAGGACGGAGTATGCGTCGTGGTAGTTGTGCAATGCTAACCCGTATTGTTTTTGGTTGTTTGAGCAAGACATTCTTCTTGCGGCTTCGCGGGCGGCTTGCACGGCAGGCAGCAATAACGCTATCAATACCCCAATAATCGCTATCACCACCAATAACTCCACCAACGTAAACGCGAAACGTTGCGTCTTGACAACCGCCCTGTCTATTTCGCCCCCCCCCCCCCAATTTAACAATTGGTTGGGTTGGTTTTTGTTGTTTTTAATAAATTTCATTTTTAGTTTTTGCGTAACTATTCAGTTGTTTTTAAATAACCACAGAGAGCACAGAGTTCACAGAGATAAATTTTTTGAATATGAAATAGACGAAAATTCATTTTCAACTCTTTTGTATATTTTCGTATTTAAAATTCACCTCTGTGAAATCTGAGAACTCAGTGTTCTCAGTGTTCTTTGTGGTTGATAAAAATTCTGTCGACTGAATAGTTACGTTTTTGCCTTTCTATTTTTAAATTCCTGTTATTGTTTCGCGCATTCTGATAACACGATTAACACAAAACCCGTTACCAAATTCGGATCGTTCTCCATCCATTGCGGCGATGCCTCGTTTGTCCACGAACCATCCGCCTTTTGATACGATAACAATTGGTCGGCTAACTCATTCGCCCACACATGCTTTTTGCCGCTCGTATCAACAATCTCCTTGTCCCCCACAACCGCCAACGACTTCGCCATCGTGTGATAATAATAGAACAAACCGCGTTGCCCCATGCCCGGATTTTCAACAACAGTGTAGTTTTTCGTTATCCAATCATAAGCCGCTTTCACTCGCTTGTCCTCCTTCGTCAACCCCGCGTAAATCATGCTCTTTAACCCCGCATACGTCATCGATCCATAACTCCGTAACCCGCCGTCCGCCGTTGTCCCCGCCGAACTGCTGCCCGTCGTCGAAGTATAAATAAACCCGCCGTCCTGATTCTTCGACGCAAACGGTAACTTGTTATGCTCCGATTCAAGATTCTGATTCCTTGAAACAAATACTAACGCCTTCTGAATCGCCGGATCGTCCGATTTCTTTCCTGTTGCGTTGAGCGCGTCAAGAAAAAATTGCGTGTTCGACAAATCAGGTCGCGTGTCCCCGCCATATCCCAAACCGCCATATCGCGGATCATCCTTGTTTACCTCCCGCCCCTCCGCATACTGCTGCCCAACCAACGCCTTTCGCGCCCCAGTCAACAAATCACCATAAGGCGACTTGCCGCCGTCGGCTTTCAACAATTTGTCCGCCGCCGCAAACGCCAACACAGCAACACTGGTTTCATAATTTTGAAAATGCGCACTTGAATAAATCCCGCCGTCCTTCTTGATCGCCGCTTCCAAAAACACCAGTCCCTTCTTGACCACAATATCATCCGCTTTCACGCCCGCATTCATCAGCCCCGCCAAAATAACCGCCGTCGGACCAATCCCGCTTCGCGGCGATGCCGCCCACGACCCATTTTCCGCCTGACTTTTCCGCAAAAACGCGATAGCTTTTTCGTTCGCGGTTTTGAGTTTGCCCTTCCGCTCGTCCGCAGTTAAAGGCGAAACTTGCACCGGCGCGGCAACTTCCTTTTCCTCTCCACCGCCAACACCACGACCGCCCCGACCTTCGCCGCCAAACCCGCGTCCGCCGCGATCTTCGCCGCGATTACCTTGCCGACCGCCCCGCTCGCCGCCGGCATCTTGCGCAAACGACTCCGGTAAACACACGGCAAAAAACATAATCAATACCAACGACAACAACGCCGCCGATAACAAACCAAACACATTCAATCTACCCATTTTCTAATCTCCCAAAAAATTTTTTTGAACTTATACCCATCGCACTATGAAATTCAGTTCTTATTTTGTAACTATTCAGTCGTTTGATTTTTATTTTTTTATTTTACCGCGAAACACACGAAATTTACGCGAAAAGACACGAAACTAAATTATTCGCAACCTTTCGTGCTCTTTTAGCGTATTTCGCGGTTTAAAAAATAAATTAAATCATTCGGCTGAATAGTTACTTTATTTTTTTGACATGATTTACAGGATTGACAAGACAGACAGGATTTTGTTACATCCTGATAGTCCTGCAATCCTGTTACCCTGCCTTAAAAAGATGAATTTCATAGCAACTTTGGTACAGTGTAACGTAAAAACACACAACAACGCCCCGCCAAAAAAATGTCAACGACATAAAGGGGACACAAACAAAAAAGAATACAAAAATCAAATCAGATCTGATTACAAAATCAGTTTCGTAGAATTATCGTTTCCGCAACCAATAGAGCTGTTGCGGTAACATTTTCGTTTTGGTTCGATGTTTTCGGGCAAACCGCGTCTTGACACTCCGCCGCCGCTACAGACTTTATATCTCTCGCAAGCAACTTCGCAAACGATAACAACCGCGTATCACCCGACCGCGACATTGTTGCAATAATCTCCCCGCAACCAATCGCCCCGAACATGAATTGACACAGCAACGCCTTCACACTTGCCCCGCCCCGCAATAAACCACGCGCCCGCCCCGCCGCCGAAATATCACCCGACAACGCCACACACAACCGAACCTCACAAACCGTCGGCAAATAAACCCTCGCACCGCCCGCAAAATGACCGCGCAAAAATTCAAACGCCCGAAATATACCGCTTGAATCAAATTTGATTACGGGCGAATTTTTCACGGCGTTACTGTTTTCGATTTTGTTCAGAGCGTTCGCAATAAATGCGGTGTTGATTGGCTCGCTTGCAAGTTTCGGCGAGTCCCGCCGAACAGTTGACAAGTTCGACAACTTCGTAAGACCGGATTTGATTACGCTCTGAGCTTGCAGCCGAAGACGTGATTTCATTTCCGGCGAAAACGACGGATTGTTTTCAATCGAGATTAGATATTGCTCGGAACGCTTGCTGAGCTGCTTTTGCAAATCAGATTGCAACCGTTTCTCATTGTCCTGGCAAACACGATCCGCCCCGCTGCACTCCCGCGAACAAAACAGCACGATCAAAAACATCCCAATAAAGAACGCCCCGACGCCAAAACAAATTTTCCGCAAAACAATTGACTTCATAAAAAAAGACAGCACAATCAAAAACATAAAAAACAAAACGCAACATCCTTGTATACTCAAGCTGTTTTAAAATCCCTGAAGCTGAACACGGAAGCGCAACAACGTGAAGCGGTTGTTCAAGGGCGAAGCCTATCGCCCTACCGGCTACGGTATACCGTCCATCAATCCCCAAACCGCCCGCCCTTCCCGAACGAGCGAACAGGAATTTTACTACCTCTAAAACTTTTGTCAATAGACCGCCCCAAAGTGGTGAGCGGGTTCGGAACCCCCCCGCAATTTTTCCGCGTCAAAAAAGGCATTTACAAGTTCGGGGTATTGCGTGAGATTTCGGAAGTGTTAAGATTCCGTAATTGGTCATATACCGTAGCCGGTGGGGCGATATGCTTCGCCCTTGAGCAACTGCCTTACGTTGGCGTGTTCAGCTTCGGGAATTTTAAAACAGCTTGAGTATATAGATGAGTACAAAGGGTTCGTTATTTTTAAAGCGTAGAGTTGAGCGTTTTCGGAATGCGGTAGATGCTGCGCTTTGTGATGCGGCGAAGTTCAATGATAATTGTCCGGATCGTCTTGGTGATGCGATTCGTTATAGTTTGCTTGGTTCGGGTAAACGTCTTCGTCCGTTGTTTGTTCTTTTTGCCAATGGTCTGTGCGGCGGCGATTGCTTCAACGCAATTCCGGCAGCTTGCGCTGTCGAAATGATTCACGCATATTCTCTTGTCCATGACGACTTGCCGGCAATGGATAACGATGATTTACGTCGCGGACGACTGACTTGTCATAAGAAATTCGATGAGCCGACGGCGATTTTGGTTGGCGATGCGTTGATACCGCTTGCTTTTGAGATGCTTGGCAAATTGCCGTCTAAGGAACTTTTGGGAATATGCTCGTTGGAGTTGGCGCGTGCGGCGGGAGCAGCTGCCCTCGTCGGCGGACAAATGGACGATATTGCCAACGAAAAAAATCTCGACAGAAAACATAAAAACGCCTCAATCAACCTGCTCGAACAAATCCATCTTCGCAAAACAGGAGCATTGATTCGTGTTTCGTTACGTCTTGGCGGTCTTATTGCGGGCGGTTCTGTTGCTCAAATTGACGCTCTTGATCGTTACGGTAAAAATTTCGGTCTTGCGTTTCAGATTACGGACGATTTGCTAGACGTATTGGGCAACGAAAACGCAGCAGGTAAACGTTTACACAAAGATGCCGAGATGAACAAATGGACTTATCCGGCGTTGCTAGGAATAAAAAAATCCGAAGAAGAAGCACAACGATACGTCAACGAAGCAATATACGCCCTAAAAATCTTCGACAATAAACTCCCCGATAAAGACATCCTAATCAAAACCGCACACGACTTAATCGGACGGAATAAATAACTCGCGTCAATTGCAAACACCGCAAAAACGAAGAAGGCGGCAAAGGATATTTTAAAAACCTTCGCCGCCTCCCTTGCCCTCACGGTAAAAAAACTCCGCGTTTTACACTTCAAATTCAAATCCCCAAGCAAATTCACAAGGTCGGTTTGTCGGGTCTTGCAACTCTTGAGGAATCGTGATTTTGATACCGCCGTTAATACTTGCCCATGGCAACGGCTTCTTGTAGCCGAATAGACGAATGACGCTGTTTGGTTTCGGCGTAACCGATTTCACAATCAACTCGCCTTCAGGGAATTTTTCAACAAAAGCATAAACGTTTTTCTGGTCTTTGCTGCGGGTAAACTTCAACCCGCCCTCTTGCCAAATATCACGCGACCGCGTTTCGTAAATCCCCTTGCCGTTGACCTTCAACCAGTCGCCAACCGCTTCGATTTGTTTGACCGCTTCGGGGTGAAATTTGCCGTTCGCGTCGGGACCAATACAAACCATAAAACTACCGCCCTTCGCCACACAGTCAACCAAATGACTAATTATCCACGCCGTCCCCTTGTAATTTTTGGCAACCGGATCATAAGCGAAAATTTTGCCCAACAGACAAATACTCATCCAAGGCATATTCGTATTTTCCTTGCCTTTCGGGACAAACTCTTCGGGTTGGTAGTAATCGCCGTAGTTGCCGATACCGCGAGCGCGAATCATCACGTCGGGTTGCAACTGCCGCATCATCTTGACCGTCTTTTTCGTCTCCTCCCAAACCGGTTTGCCCAACCACATATCAAGACAAACCATGTCAATCTTGCCGTAGTTCGTCAACAGTTCGCGGAGTTGTTCGCGGTGTCGCGTCATCATGGCGTTCTGTTCTTCGGGCGTCGGGTCGGGAGCGGTGACAGAATGTTTTCCCCAAGACGGATAATCCTTCGGATGCAACTTCTCGTCCGGTATCGCCGCCGGATGTCCGCAATACGGTCGGAAATCGGCGTCGTAAGAATCAGGATGCGAATAATAAAGGTCAATCTTGATCCCGTTCTTGTGTGCCGCGTCGCAGAGTTCCTTGACAATATCACGCTTGAACGGCGACTCCTCAATACTATACAACAAATCGCACGGTTCGATAGGTTGTTCGGCGAGATAATTGATTCGCCGTTTCACTCGCGTTTTGGTGTGGAACATGGAAAAGCCGTCGTGATGTTTGGTAGTAAAAGCAAACGCCTGAATACCGGAACGTTTGAAGAAATCCATCCATTCTTGAGCGTCAAAATCGGTCGGGTTGAATGTCTTGTACAACTCGCAGTATTCCGCTTTCTTCTCTTTGGACATTGACCACAAGAACGGAAGCGACGCTTCGATTTCCCACATGGAGTACACGCCCCAATGAATACGTATCGAAAACTTAACGTCGCGGAACGCTTCGTGCGCCGCTTCGGAAGCATGAACGTAATCTCCCTCCAACGGCTCATCAGCATAACCGGCAACAGGTTTCCAATGACCATCGTTTTTCGGCAACACGATATTTCTTGCACGATCTTTTTTGACCAGTTCGGACAAACCATTGTCCGTCTCGGCAACATCACCATTTTCATTTGCCGTGAGTTGCGGAACAAGTTGTGCAACCGAAACGCCCGCGGCAACCGCGCTGGCAGATTTCAAAAATTCTCTACGATTGGATTTTTTCATTTTTAGTTAAAGGTTTGGTTAAAGTTCAGTTACCAAAGCCAAATAAAGCCGCATTGGACAACTGTAGAATTATCCGAAAGATTTTATCATTGCCGCCCTGATATGTCAAATTTCCCTTATTAGCCAACAAATCCTAAAAACTCTCCCTTATTCCCTTATTTTTTAGATCATGAATGAATGTTTATCAAAACAATGGAACGAAAAATAAGGAAATAAGGGCGGCAATAATAATATTTTTCGGTAAAACAGTAACTATTCAGTTGCCCGCGGATTTATTTGGCTTGGGTAGCTGACGCCATAGTTTTCTATTGCGTTTTCAAAGATTGTCTCCCCAAAACGAAATAATCAGAAGGGAAATTCTAAAAACATCCCCCAGATGTTAGTAAGTCCTTATTTTTTAATGATAAAATTTGTTGAAAGTAGGGGTTTTAGAAGTTCCCAGAAGTTGTTTTTTGCGTGAATGAAGGAAATATTTCAACACAAATCATAAAAACTTTTATGATTCTTTCTTTTTGTGGTGTTTGTCAAATAAAACAAAACATCGTTGCAAAATAATCATCATACAATCGCTTATTGTGCGTTATTACTGCCGCAATGTTTTTGCATCTAAACATTTGTTGTTTATAAAATTCTATAATCCCCCTAACGCTTTGTTATAAAATTTCTTATGGAAAAAGCACGTTTCTCAACACGAAAAACTTTCAGTCCTTCCCCCTTTCCGACTTGAACGAAACGGGTATTATAATGTATGGTACAGTCTCGAAATATTCCGATATTGTTGATTGTACATGTCGCGAAATTTTGTCGGTAGCGTTTTGGGGCTTTCGACAGAAAAATTCCGTATGCGGGAACGATTACAAAACAAGAGAGTAATCACGAAAAATCTTTCAACTAATTGAATCCAATCAGGAGTAGCGTTGTGAGCGAAAAAACTTTTTTGATGACCGATGGAAATGAAGCTGCCGCAATGGTTGCGCATCAATGTAATGAAGTGATGGCAATTTATCCGATTACGCCGTCGTCTACGATGGGCGAATGGACGGATCAGTGGGCTTCGGAAGGAAAGAAAAATATCTTTGGAACTGTGCCGCAAGTAGTGGAAATGCAAAGCGAAGCCGGTGCGGTCGGCGCAGTACATGGGGCATTGCAGGCAGGAGCGTTGACTTGCACGTTCACCGCTTCGCAGGGGCTACTTCTGATGATTCCGAATATGTTCAAAATTGCCGGAGAACTGACGCCGACTGTGTTTCATGTTTCCGCACGAACCGTTGCCACGCACGCTCTTTCTATTTTCGGCGATCACAGCGATATCTTGGCGTGCCGCACAACCGGTTGGGCTTATCTCGCCGCCGTAACAATTCAAGACACGCATGATATGGCGTTAATCGCTTACGCTTCGACTTACCGTTCCAGAATTCCGTTTCTGCATTTCTTTGACGGTTTCCGCACATCGCATGAAGTCAATAAAATCGAACCGCTTTCCAATGAGATTGTCAAGTCAATGCTCAATCTGAAAGCGATTGAAGAATTTCGCGCTCGTGCTCTTGCGCCGGAACATCCTGTTATTCGCGGAACTGCACAAAACCCCGACGTTTTCTTTCAAGCCCGCGAAGCGTGTAATCCGTACTACGAAAAAGTTCCCGCTATCGTGCAGGAAGAAATGGATCGCTTTGCCAAACTGACCGGGCGGCAGTACAAATTATTTGAATACATCGGTAGTCCGACCGCCGAAAATATTATTGTCGTGATGGGATCTGGTGCGGGTGCTGTCGAAGAATACGTTGATTTTGTCAATGACACGAAAATCGGCGTTATCAATATTCGTTTGTATCGTCCGTTCGACGTAAAATCGTTCCTTGCCGCGTTTCCCAAAACTGTCAAAAAAGTCGCCGTTCTCGACCGAACCAAAGAGCCGGGTACTGTCGGCGAGCCGCTTTTCCAAGACGTTTTAACAGCGTTTGCCGAACACTGGAGCGGCGCGTTACCGAAAATTGTCGGCGGGCGTTATGGTCTTGCGTCTAAAGAATTTACGCCGGCGATGGTCAAATCGATTTATGAAGAACTTGCTAAAGACGCTCCGAAAACGCGGTTTACGGTCGGAATTAACGACGATGTAACTCACTTGAGTCTCTCATACGACCACACGTTTTCGACCGAACGCGACGACGTACGGCGTGCCGTGTTTTTCGGTCTTGGAAGCGATGGAACAGTTGGAGCGAACAAAGACACCACAAAAATCGTCGGCGAAAACACGCATCTTCACGCACAAGGTTATTTCGTTTACGACTCGAAGAAAGCCGGTTCCGTTACGGTTTCTCACTTGCGTTTCAGTCCGCGTCCTATCAAAGGTTCGTATCTTGTGACCAAAGCGAATTTTGTCGCGTGTCATCAATTTATTTTTACCGAAAAACTTGATTTGCTCAGCGTTGCGGTGCCGGGCGGAACATTCCTGCTCAATAGTCCTTATGGACCCGACGAAGTTTGGGACAAAATCCCCGCTGAACTCCAGGAAGAAATCATCGACAAGAAATTGAAATTCTATGTGATCGACGCAATAAAAGTTGCTCGCGAAACCGGAATGGGCGGACGAATTAACACGATTATGCAAACTTGCTTCTTTCACCTTGCCGGACTTCCGCTCGACGATCCGATTGACCACATCAAAAAGGCGATTAAAAAAACCTACGGACGTAAAGGCGACACGGTTGTGGCAAAAAATCACGCGGCGGTTGACGCTTCGCTTGCCGCTTTGTATGAAGTGAAAATACCGACTGCCGCAAGTTCTCAGTTGAAACGTCATTCCGGGATGACCGGCACGAATATTCCGTCGTTTGTTGATAAAGTTCTCGGTGAAATTCTTGCCAATCGCGGCGAAGAACTTCCGGTCAGCGCTTTCCCGGCGGACGGAACGTTTCCGACTGCGACCACGCAATACGAAAAACGAAGTATCGCCGTCGATATTCCGATTTGGGATGAAAACGTTTGTATTCAATGCGGTCAATGTTCGTTTGTTTGTCCGCACGCAGCAATCCGCATAAAGCAGTTTTCTCCAGAAGTCGCTACGAAAGCTCCGGCGTCGTTCCACACTGCCGATTGGAAAACAAAAGAATTTCCCGGTGCGAAAATGTGCGTTCAGGTTGCTCCCGATGATTGCACCGGTTGCGGATTGTGCGTCGTGAATTGCCCGGCAAAAAACAAAGCGGTTGAAGGAAAGAAAGCGATCAACATGGAAACAAAACTCGACTATCTTGCCGCCGAACGTGCTAACTGGGACTATTTCCTTTCGATTCCCGATACCGACCGCGCGTTAATCAATCCTGAAACGATCAAAGGTTCGCAACTTATGCGGCAGTTGTTTGAATTTTCTGGTGCATGTGCCGGTTGCGGGGAAACGCCTTACGTTAAACTTATAACGCAATTTTTCGGCGACCGGATGTTAGTGGCAAACGCAACCGGCTGTTCTTCGATTTACGGCGGAAACTTGCCGACAACTCCTTATTGCGTTGACGACAATGGACGCGGTCCGGCATGGTGCAATTCGTTGTTTGAAGACAACGCCGAATTTGGATTGGGAATGCGAGTCGCTGTGGACAAACAACGCGATTATGCCGAACTTTTACTGAAATCACTTGGCGGTACGGTCGGCGATAACTTGATTTCGCAGCTCCTCGCCAATAAACAAGAAACCGAAGCGGAAATTGCCGAACAACGGAAGCTTGTGGCGGATCTTCGCACAAAACTTGCGTCGAACGGTTCTGCGGAAGCGAAAGAACTGGCGGCGGTTGCCGACAATTTAGTACGCCGCAGTTGCTGGATTTTCGGTGGCGACGGTTGGGCTTACGACATCGGCTACGGCGGTCTCGACCATGTTTTAGCGTCGGGAAAAGATATTAACATTTTGGTGCTGGACACCGAAGTTTACTCCAATACTGGCGGTCAGGCGTCCAAATCGACTCCGCTAGGTGCGGTTGCGAAATTCGCCGCAGGCGGAAAACCGACTGGCAAAAAAGATTTAGGTTTGATGGCGGTTTCTTATGGCAATGTGTTTGTCGGACAAATTTCCATCGGAGCCAATCCGATGCACGCGATCAAGACAATCCGCGCAGCGGAATCCTATCGCGGATCTTCGTTAATTATCGCTTACGCTCATTGCATTGCGCAGGGAATCAACATGGCAAACGGTTTAGAACTGCAAAAAGAAGCGGTCGCGTGCGGTTATTGGCCTCTGTATCATTATGATCCGCGCGAAGGCAAGCCGTTCTTCCTCGACAGCAAAGCGCCCAAAGGCGAACTCAAAGACTTCACCGCGAAACAAAATCGTTTCGCACTCCTCGCCCGCTCGAAACCGGAAGTTGCCGCTGCATTTGCCGAAGAAGCGCAAAAGAAAATTTATGAACGATTCCATTATTATTCCGCTTTGACGGAAGCCAAGACACAAGAATAACAACCATTGCTGTTGTAATTTTCATGTGAAACAAGCGAAGCCAAGGACATGCCGTAAGGTGTGTCCTTGACTTTTTGTCTACTCGTCTCTGAAAAAATTCCAGTGAAAATTTCATCGTCGCGATCTTATCAGCCACAAGTTCATTTGGTTCGCAAGCCAAGCGGCATAGTAAGGCGGATACGAAAAAAATCAGCGTGAAACCGGGCGGTTCGTCGTTATCTTGCGGCGTTTTTCGCAACCGCGAAGTCCCGCGTTGCTCATTCCGTGAATCAATATCTTTGCGTCGCCTTTGTAGTCGCTTTTGGCGTCATGTGTGTCGGCGGATATTTCGCGTATCGGAACGCCCGTCATTTTCTCGCCGCCGGCTATCGTCTTCGCAAGCGTCTGACCATCGTAAGGATTACAAGGACAATTCTCAACATTCAGAATAAAATTCTTATCAATAATCGCATTTCC
>JAIRYX010000255.1 GCA_031267635.1 Planctomycetaceae bacterium | reverse complement strand
CAATTCAAGAAAATTAAACACTTTGTTTAGCTTTTTCATCACTGAAACTCCTTCAGTTTTAGGGTTCGTGAAATTTTTAGCGACAAGAACAATCTAATCGCAAAACATAATTTCAGTATAACTAAAGAATTGAGGTAGGTCAAGTGTGAAAGCGCCAAAAAATAAAAATTCGACAAAAAATGGATTAAACCGTTCCCCTCACTTGATATTACAAAATATACACAATTTAGATAGTCATAACAATAAGACATTGAAGTATTGCGTGGAATAGATTGTTTGTGTTGATATAGCAATTTGGTTTGTTTTTGAAAATGTAACTATTCAATTGCTCAGTGCGGATTTATTGGGTTTGAGCGACTGAATAGTTACAAGTTTTATACAATTCGGCAATCCTACATTTTTAACGATAACAAAACGCTAGCGGTAAATCCTTCAATTGATATTGAATAATTTTTCTCATTTTGATAATATTTTTTAGTAACTATTCAGTCGCCCAGCCAAACAGACTAAAATTACTTTCAATTTATGTTTTCTCACAAAACAACGGAGACACAAAGAATTTATTTTTTAGAATCACTCGGTGTTATTAGCGCCTTTGTGAGAGACAAATTTTAAAGTGTGATGAGTGTAAACCCGCACGAGGTAACTGAATAGTTACATCTTTATATTGTGATTCAATAAAGTTGTCTATTGTAAATATTGCATATTGTATCTAATAATGTTATTTTTTCAAAAAAATGCGATAAAATTTTTGTTGATTTTTGTATTATTTTTGAGTCAAAAACCAATAGAAAGTTTTTCGCAGCAAAAATTTACGTCATCGCAGGGAGAAATTATTAATTTTCCCGCGACAACGATTACGTCGTTACTTCAACCACGTCAGGACGGCGAAGTTATTTTTAATACGAATTTCGGAGTAACCGGCGAATCCGGTAAACTTCGCTGTCCGAGCGGTTGGGAACAGTTTTTTGCTGTGGGGTATCCTCAATATATTGAAATCGAAATTATTCCGCATCGGTCGCCATTTGGAACAAGTTGTCTGCAACTTCCGGTTCAACGCGGTAATGTAGCAATTTTTTCTCCGCGAACGGAAATCCAGTCGGGATTGACTTATACCGGTTTCGCGTATGTTTTGGCAAGCGGATTGAAAAACAATCGAATGTTTATTTCTATTTCGTTGTTGGATGCAGACGGAAAAATTTTGAAAACGGGCATTTCGGAAACAGTTGTTCATTCTGAAGGTTGGTTTCCACTCGCTACCGAATCGCTTACCGCGGATGTTCCCGAAGCTCACAGCATTGCGATTGGTTTGCATCTCGTTTCGACGAGTCGGCAAGATTTGAGCGGTCAGGTGGAATTTAGTATCGCGGCAATTCGGGAAGAACCAACAATCCGGTTTCAAAATGATAGAGACTGGCAAATTTATACGAATCCTCTCGAAATCACAATTCGCGGAGAAATTTACGGTACAGCTTCCAACGAAAACCGTGCGCGGCTCGAATTGCAAAACGTTTATGGAGTTCCTTTAGCGTCGCGTCCTTTGATTGAAAATTCGCGAAAACTCAATCAACCGGAATTGTTTGACGAAATATCCAACGCGACGCTTCCGCTTGCGTCAGAATCTCAAAAGTCAACGTTTTTTCCCCCAGAATGGGAAAAAGAACAAGAAAATGAATCGCAAAAGAAAACTCAAATTGTTTCGACGGAAAAGAGTCTAGAAAAACAAGACGTTCGCCGCTACGAATTTTACTGGAAACCGCTTATCACGGAACCGGGCTTTTATACTGTTACACTTTCTGCGCCGTCTTCGGAAACTACGTTTTCATTTCGTTCAGATAAAAAAACGCAAAGCATGTCGTTTGTTCTTCTCAAACCTTACGGAACGCTTTCAAGCGGCGATTTTGGTTGGTCGTTACCGGAAGAAACGACGATTGACGAATGTTCTCGTCTGAAACCGCTATTGGCAGCGTCGGGAATTTCTCGATTGAAAATTCCGATTTGGCTTTCCGAGCAAACGCCCGAATCGGTTTGGCAAAAATATATGAAATTTTGCGAATGGCTGAACGACCATCGTATTGAACCGATTGGCGTTTTGAGTGTGCCGCCCGCCGAAGTGATCAATCTTTGGAAACATCCTCAAACATCAAAAACTGGAACAATACAAACATCGGCACAAACAACAACGGCTGAAACTTTGTTTCCCGTTCTTGCGTCGCGTGATTTTTCCAAAGCGGGCGATGTGTTTTCGTTACCGTCTGCCATGTGGTTGCCGTCGATGGAAACAACGGTGTTTCGGCTTGGAATGGTTATTCCGGAATGGCAATTAGGACGCGAACAAGATTTGTCGCTAACTGATTTTTCCGAGTTAAATGCCATGCTTGAGCAAATTCATTCCCGATGGAATCAACAAAGTTTAGATACGTCGCTTGGTTTGGTTTGGGATTGGGTGGCTCCGTTTCCGCAATTTTTTCAAACAAAAGAAGTTTCAAAAAATAATCAACCGCCCGAAACGACGGAAACGTCCGGTGATTTTTTGGCACTGGATAACGAACAAACATTAACCGCCGATGATTTGACATATTATCTGGATGCGACACGCGATTTTCCGGTAAAGCGATACGTTTCGCTGCCGCCGTTAGATCGACAACGTTATTCGCTGGAGACACGGATTACCGATTTGGTGGGACGTATGATCGCGGCAAAAGAATATGAGGCAGACGCTATTTTTATTCCGCATCCGTTTGATCCGAACTTTGGTTTGTTTGACCATCGCGGAATGCCGGACTCGCTCTTTTTGCCTTGGCGAACGACTTCGCTGATGATTTCCGGAAAGACGCCGATGGGAAGTATCCATCTGCCGAATCAGAGTGAAAACCATCTGTTTAACGGATTGTCAGATATGGTAATGATGGTTCGTAATAACACACCGACAGAAGAATCATTAATTCTTGGTAAAGATTGTAAAATTTGCGACGTATGGGGAAAAGAGATTTCGCCGATGGTTCGCAATGCGGTTCAAACGGTGCCGGTAAGTACGCTTCCTATTTTTGTTACTCGCCTGCAACCCGACATTGCTCGAATACGGCAAAATTGTTTTCTGGAAGAGAGTAATATTCCAAGCCGTTACGATAGAACGATTTCCAACAAACTTTATTTTACGAATACCACGGAACAAACCCTGATTGGTCGTTTAGCATTTCGTCCGCCGCCGGGAATCGTATTCAAGCCAAACGAAGTGTTTTTGAATTTAGCGTCGGGCGAAACGCTGGAAGAAGGACTCAATATTCGTTTAACGCCTTCAGCGGTCAGTGGTAAACAAATGGTACAGATGGACGTAACGACGAATCTGAACGACGCTCGTTTTTTCACGGTCTACCAGCCGGTCAATGTCGGCGGCGATGACATTTCGTTGGACTTATCGACGCGATTGAATCGAAATAACGAACTGGAAGTCTATCAATCGTTTCGTAACGAAGGAAACGAGCCGGTAAGTTTTCATTGTACGTTGTATGCACCGGAACGCCCGTTACAAAATATGACCGTGAAAAATCAAGGATTCGGACGCAATGATTCTATGTACACGCTTTCCAACGGCAGTGCATTGATCGGCAAACCGCTTCGCGTCATCGCCCGTGAAATTCGCGGAAAACGAACTTTGAAATATGAATTGACCGCGAAACCGTAATGATCCTTTATAAGCAATCAGACGTCAACAGCTTGTCCGCTCTGAAGGTGTCTGATGATTGCGTTTTTGGAGGACAATATTTGAAAACGCAAGAGAACACGATGGCGTCAGTTGCCCAAGCCAATACAGCTCCCGCACTCGCCCTTATTTTTTAGACCATGGATTTTTATCAAAACAATTGAACGAAAAATAAGGAAATAAGGGAGGGCAAATAATTATTTGCCCCTACTCTTCATTACGGATTTATTGAGTTTGAGCGACTGAAGAGTTACGAGTTTTTATTGTTTTTCATAAATAATCTGATTACGACATGATTTGCATTTCACTTGCTTACGCTACGTACTTTGTTATATTTTAATTCTCCTATTGCTCGGCACCGGAATCGCTTTTTGACCGGAGAGGTACGGGCCGGTGACGCTGTTGCGTTGTTTGGCTACGGCGGAGGGTGAGCCGCTGGCGACGATTTCGCCGCCGTAGCGTCCGGCTTTGGGTCCGAAGTCGATGAGCATGTCGGCGTTTTCTATGACTTCTTTATCATGTTCGACGAGTAATAACGTGTTGCCGAGATCGCGTAATTTTTTGATCGCGGCGACTAAACGCGAATTATCGCGCGGATGTAAGCCGATTGTCGGTTCGTCCAAAACATATAACACGCCGACAAGTCCGCTTCCGATTTGTGCCGCAAGACGAATCCGTTGCGTTTCGCCGCCGGAAAGCGACGGCGCAGGACGCGCGAGCGTCAAATAATCAAGTCCAACGTCGATAAGAAATTGCAAACGCCGCCGTAATTCCAGCATCAAATCTCCGGCGACTTTACGTTCCGTTTCATTCGGTCGCCACGCTTCAATGATCGGTAAAAGCTGACCAAGCGGCTGACGGCACATCTGATCCATCGTCATACCGAGAAATCGCACCGCCGCCACATCGTCACGGTATCGGCTACCGAGACACGCCGGACATTCCACCTCGTCAACCATATATTCCAATTTCCCGCGCAAAGACGGTAACAACCGCGACGCTGCTTCTAATGTCGGATACAATCCTTTGTATTGGAAGCGAAATGAAAAAGAGTGCAGAGTGTGAAGTGTGGAGTGTAAAGTTGTTTTTGTTTTCGTTTGAGTTGATGCGTTTTGCGAAATGACATGATGCTCAGCGCTCTGCGATTTGCACTCGACGCTTTGTGCTCGGCAGTCAATCCATCGTTCTCCTGTTCCGTGAAAGATGAGGCGTTTGTGTCGCGCGTCGAGTTGTTCAAACGGAACGTTGAGCGGAACGCCGGTTGATTGGCTGAACGCATGAAGCATCGCGGCGGCGAGCGTTTCAGTCGTTTTGGGAAATAAACGCACCGCTCCTTGTTCCAGCGTTAATTTAGTATCGTGCAGAAACAACGCCGGATTCGCGCCGGTCTGAACGCCGAGTCCCTCGCATTGCGGACACCAACCGATTGGCGAGTTGAATGAAAAATGATTCGGCGAAAGCGGCTCAAAACTGCGTCCGCATTTTTCGCACGCAAAATGACGGCTGTGACGCTGCATTGTCCAGTTCGGTTTGTTTTCTACATCATCGTCTTTGTTTTCAACAACAATCGCATACATTACGCCTTCGCCCAATTCGAGTGCGGTTTCCACGCTGTCGGAAATTCGGGAACGCGCGGAATGATCGCCATGCACAACGATTCTGTCCACGATCACTTCGACCTGATGTTTACGTCTTCGGTCGATTTCCGGCACATCGTCAAGCGTATAACTTACGCCGTCGATTCGCACGCGATTATAACCGTTGGAACGCAAACGTCCCCACAATTCGCCGTATTGCTTTCCAACTTCGATAGACAACGGCGCGGTAATCAAGAGCCGCGTTTCCGGCGGATATTGCATAATTTTTGCGACAATCTCATCAAGCGTTTGCGTACCGATAGGGACGTCGCATTCGGGACAGTACGGCTGCCCAAGCCGCGCGAACAACACGCGAAGATAATCGTGAATTTCCGTCACCGTTCCGACCGTGGAACGCGGCGAATGACTTGCGGCTTTTTGTTCAATCGCAATCGCCGGCGACAGACCTTCAATCTGTTCGACTCGCGGTTTTTGCAGTTGCCCGACGAACTGACGCGCGTAACTCGACAAACTTTCCACATAACGCCGTTGTCCCTCAGCGTAAACGGTGTCCATTGCCAGCGACGATTTTCCCGAACCGCTCGGACCGCAACAAACCGTCATTTGATCACGCGGAATTTCGATTGAAACCGCTTTCAAATTATGTTCTTCTGCGTTACGAATGACGATAGAATTTGCGACAGGAACTTTCGCGATTGTTTCGTTTGCTTTTGGGGTGATTGGACAGCAGGTATCGCCGCCATTGACATATTTTTTCAACGCTTTGCCGGTATGCGATTTGGAATAATTCGCAACGTCTTCCGGCGTTCCGATCGCGACAATGTTACCGCCCGCCGCACCGCCTTCCGGTCCAAGATCAATAATCCAATCGGCGGTTTTAATCACATCAAGATTATGTTCTACAACAAGCACCGTGTTTCCCGCATCGACAAAATCATGTAGCACTTTGAGCAACAATCGAATGTCGGCAAAATGTAATCCGGTTGTCGGTTCGTCAAGAAGATACAATGTCCGTCCGGTGCTTTTTTTGACGAGTTCGCGGGCAAGTTTGATTCGCTGCGCTTCGCCACCGGAAAGCGTCGGCGACGGTTGACCGATTTTCATATACCCCAAACCGACTTCGGCAAGCGTTGCAATTTTATGCCGAATTTTCGGAATGTTGGCAAAATGTTCCAACGCTTCCTCTACGCCCATATCTAAAACTTGGTCAACAGATTTTCCTTTGAACTTCACGGAAAGCGTGTCAAGATTGAAACGCCGTCCTTGACAAACCGGACACGTTACCCAAACATCGGCGAGAAAATCCATTTCGAGTTTTTGCGAGCCGTTCCCTTCGCACGCTTCGCATCGCCCGCCTTCCACATTGAAACTGAAACGTCCCGGCGTAAAACCTTTTGCCCGCGCATCCGGCAACTCCGAATACAATTTGCGGATTTCATCGAACAGCTTAATGTACGTCGCGGGATTAGAACGCGGCGTGCGTCCAATCGGCGATTGGTCAATAGAAATCATTTTGTCGAGATGTTCCAAACCGTCGATTCCGGCATGTTCGCCCGGCGTTCCAAGTCCACCGTTCAAATCGCGCATCAGCGACTCGACAAGAATATCGTTGACAAACGAACTTTTTCCGCTCCCGCTTACGCCGGTAACGCAAACGAATTTTCCAAGCGGAACGTCAATGTCGATGTTTTTTAAGTTATTATGCGTTGCGCCTCGAACAACAAGATGTTCTCCCGAACCGCTGCGCCGCATGGACGGAATTGCGATTTTTTCCTGTCCATTAAGGTATTTTCCCGTCAAACTTGCCGGATTTTTTAAGACCTGTTCAATATTTCCCGATGCGACAATGTTTCCGCCGTGAACGCCGGGACCGGGACCGAAATCGACAAGATAATCCGATGCAAGCATCGTTTCTTCATCATGCTCGACAACAATGACCGTATTGCCTTGATCGCGGAGTTTTTGCAACGTCGTAATAAGCCGGTCGTTATCGCGCGGATGAAGTCCGATTGACGGTTCGTCCAAAATGTACAACACGCCGACCAATCCGCTGCCGATTTGACCGGCAAGACGGATTCGCTGCAATTCGCCGCCGGAAAGCGTTGGAGCGGTTCGGTCGAGCGAAAGATAATCCAAACCGACATTGACTAAAAATCCGAGACGATTACGAATTTCTTTCAACGCTTCAACCGCAATTTTTTGACCTGATTCCGAAAGATTCAACATGGAGAAAAACTCGGCGCACTCGGTAACTTGTAATGAACAAACTTCCGGCAGCGACAAAACTTTATTTTTGCGAAAAATCGGCGAGTCGGAAAGAGTTTCGAGTTTGAACGAACATGCTTGTTGGCTGAGACGTTTTCCTTTGCAAAATTCGCACGGAATGACGTTCATATATTTTTCCATTGCCGCTTTTTGCATTTTGCTTTTTGTTTCGCGGTATTGCGACATCATGCGAGGAATGATTCCTTCGTATGTTCCGCCCCATTTATGACCGTTTACGCCGTTCCGCCATGTGAACGTAATATGCGAGTCGCCGGTTCCCCAAAGCATCGCTTTTTTCACACGCTCATCCACTTCTTCCCACGCAGTTTCAAGAACATGATTTTTCGGCAGGTCATATTTTCGCTCAAGCCACTCCGCGACGCCACTAAAGATATGCCGTCGCCAACGCCCCATGTCCCGCCATTTTCCGATAGGAACAACGCAACCCTGCTGAAAATTTTTCGTCGCATCGGGAATCAGTAGAGACGAATCAAACGAATGAAATTCGCCGAGACCTTCGCAATGCGGACACATTCCTTGCGGCGAATTGAAACTAAACATTTGCGGCGACGGCGGCTCGAAACTGATTCCGCAATCGGAACAAGCGTAATTTGCCGAAAGAGCAATATCGCTGAAATCGTTTGTTTTTGCGGACTTTTTTTTATTGTCGGAATTTTCCTGCGAATCCTTTTCGATAAAATCCATTGTGACAATAAGCTGACCGTCGCCGATTGCCAGCGCGCGTTCCACCGCTTCGGACAACCGTTGCCGTCCGCTTGCGCCGGTTTGCGTAAGCCGATCAATCACCACGTCGATATTATGCCGCATTTGACGGTCGAGTTGCAATGTTTGCGACAGCCGCACGATTTCGCCATCGACTCTCGCGCGGAGAAAACCTTTTTTGAGAAGATCGGCGAACAAATCTTTGTGTTCGCCCTTTTGACCGCGAATCACAGGCGCGAGGATAAGAAACCGCGTATTTTCCGGCAGCGTCTCAATGCGATCTATAATCTGCTGACGTGTTTGCGCCGCAATCGGTTTGCCGCATTGATAACAATATCCGGTTGCGGTACGGGCGTAAAGAACGCGCAGAAAGTCGTAAATTTCCGTGATTGTTCCAACTGTCGAGCGAGTATTTTGTCCGCCCGCTTTTTGTGAAATGGAAATTGACGGACTCAAGCCGGAAATTTGATCGACGTCCGGTTTCGGAAGTTGTCCGAGAAACTGCCGAGCAAAACTCGACAAACTCTCGATATACCGCCGCTGCCCTTCGGCATAAAGCGTATCAAACGCAAGCGAACTTTTTCCGCTCCCGCTCACGCCGGTAAAACAAATCAACTGATTGCGCGGCAACCGAAGCTCCACATCGCGCAAGTTATGTTCCCGTGCGCCTTTGATAATAATGTCGGACATAAAGAAAAATAAAAAGTAAAGGTTGGCTGATAAATCTTGAGGAAGTAATAATATATTTTCGTCAAACCATTGATTCTGATACCGGAAATTTTTAAAAGTCGTTTTTCGATGGAGTTTCCAAATCATTTCTTACATCCGTTTGCAAGAGTGGCGATAGTAGGAATCCGATTTCAACTTACTCTCCTACTCAAATTTATAAGCCATCCTTGTGCCTCCATGCCTCTGTGAGAAATAAAAACAGTTTTTTCACAGAGGGGCATATAGAGTCGTGAAAGAATCAATCCCAAAGATTTCGATAGACAACAATATTGGGAAACCGCAAGTGAACGCAAATTTAATCTATTTTGATTAAATTTGCAAGATTTTGAACAACAATATAGTTGTAAATTATAACACGCTAGTTTATTTTGACAAGCTGGTAATTATAGTACAAAAACTGTTTTTAAGTGGGGCTTGATTTGGATCGAAACGTATCATTTCACCCGCTTGAAGTATTTTTATAACTATTCAATCGCTCAAGCCAGATAAATCCGTACCGAGCAACTGGGTAGTTACAGTCAATAAATATTACTATTGCCGCCCTTATTTATCAAGTTTCCTTAGTAGCCAACAACGCCTTCAAACGCGCCTTTTATTCCCTTATTTTTTTACCGCAAAGGCGAAAAAGTCGCACCAAGGATTTATAACGAACAACCTTTGTGCATCTTCGTCGCCTTGGTGGTAAAAAATAAGGGAATAAGGGCGCATCTTGGCGTCAATTCGGGCTACTAAGGGAATTTCATAAATAAGGGCGGCAATAATAATATTTTCCGATAAAATTGATGGTAATTATTCAGTTCCCTGTACAGACTTATTTGCGTTGAGCGACTGAATAGTTACGTTTTGTTAAGAAAATTAGGTAGAAATGAGGTTAAAGAATACGAAATTCTCACATCGAAATGATCCAACTTACATTCCACTGAATAGTTACTGCGAAAGAATCAAAAATATTTTTTGGGGAAATCTATACAATTTTTATTTTCCTTATGTATAATAAAAGATTGAATGCTTTTCGCTAATGTCGCACTGCGTTTTTCTAAAAAATAGGAGATTCAAAATGAAACGTACTCTTTTCAAATTGTTGGTGATTCTTTTTTGTGGTTTTTCCGCAATTCTCTTTCTGCAAAAGGTTGACGCACAAAGTCAATCGGCGGATAGTACTGAACAAGAAAATCGAGAAAAAACGGTCATTGACCGGTTTTGGACAATTTTGGCGAAAAATCCACGTCGCGGCACGTCGCTGGATCGCGTTTACAGTTATTATATAGACGCCGGGCAGGTTGGCGAGTTAGTGGAAAAATGCCGAAAATTAACGGTAGATCATCCTCATGACGCAAAATCGCATCTTCTTTTGGGATTGGTTCTTTCTCGACGCAATGACGACAACGGAACGATAAAAGCGTTTCAAAAAGCGGAATCACTCGACATAAACGACGCACTCGCTTCGTTTTATCTTGGTGAGACGTTTATTGCGCAGGGACGTTTGCAGGATGCGGCGGCGGCTTTGGAGCGAGCGGCGGAACGAAAACCTTCGCGTAATGATATTCTAAACGTTATGCAAACGCTCGGACGGGTTTATGAACGGTTCGGCGATAGGGAAAAATCGGCGAATCTCTGGAATAAAATGGAAGAAATGTTTCCCGATGATTCGGATATTCTTGTACGAATCGCCGAAACGCTTGAAGAAGAAGGAAAATATGATCATGCGCTCGGTCGTTATCAAAAATTAGCGGAAATGGCAGCGGCAAAAAAAGACAATTACGCCCGCGTCCGGTTTGTGCTTTCAGCGGCGGATATAAAAATCCGAATGGGAAACAAGCAGAACGCGATTAACGATTTTGAAAAATTGCTCGATGAACTGGCAAGAGATAACTGGCTTGCCGATTCCGTGCGCAACCGGATTGAACGAGTCTTTGTACGTCAAGCGGATTATGCCGGACTTGCCGGTTATTATCAAAAGCGGCTGGCAAAGCATCCCAATGACGTGGAAACGACGCGGCGGCTGGCAACGGCAATGGTGCGGCTCGGGCGAACCGCCGACGCAAAAGAACTCTTAATCAAAACTTTGGAGAAATCTCCGTCTAACGCGGCTCTTCGTTTAGCGTTGATTGACTTGTATGTCAACGACCGCGAGTTTGACGAAGCGGACAAGCAATATGCCGTCATCGATAAAAACGAACCGAACAATCCCGACACGATTTCGCAATGGGGACTTGTCGCCCTCGAAAACCACAAATTGCCCGCATCGGAACGCAAAGCGGCGGCGGCAAAAATTTGGTTGCGGCTCGTCAACGCCCGACCAAATGACACGGCGACAATCATCATGGTCGCCGATTTAATGACCGGCGGAAAAATCAACGATGAAGCGGAAAAGTTGTATCAAAAAGCGGTCGAACTCGCGCCGAATGATCCGTCGTATCGTGAGTATCTCGGTTTGTTTTATCATCGGACAGAGCAAAAAGAAAAAGCCGTTGCAACGCTCCGTCAAATTGCCGAAGGAACGCGGCGCACGGCGGCGAATCTGACGCAGCTTGGAAGTATTTTCAAGGGATTGGGTTACGCGGACGAATCGCGAGAAGCGTTAAAAGAAGCGGCAGAACTTGCGCCGAAAGATTTTAACGTGCAGCTTGCCTATTTGGACGCGGTACTGCAAAGCGGCGATTTGAACGCGATGAAATATCAGTTGCAAACAGCGGAAAAACTTGTCGAAACCGATGAGGAATTGCAAGCGTTCACAACGGTGGAAACCGAAGCGATAAGCAAAGCCGGCGAATTGACGAACACAATAGAAACTCTGGAAAAAGCGGTTGCCAACAACCATTCCAACGACGCGAAAGCTGCGAAAAATTTATGGCGTTTAGCAGTGTATTCCCGCGCGGCGGGACAATGGGACAAAGCGGTTTCAGCAATTGAACAAGCAATGCAAATTGACGTGGCACGGCAGCAATCCGCGAAAAACGCAACGTCAACAACATCGTTAACACTGATGATTCTCGGTACGGCGGCGGATATTTTCACGCAAGCGTTCGATGAAAAACGCGCGGCGGAAATTTATGAGCGGCTGGCAAATGCGGACGCGGCGCATCGTGTTGATCATTTGAAGCGGCTGGCAAATTTACAACGCGACATGGGACAAAGCGACAAAGCGATTGAAACTGCGCGGCTTGTTATGGCAACTGGAGCGGGAAACACGGCGAACAGCCGATTTTACGCGGACATGTTGATTGGCGTTGGACGGCGAAGCGACGGTATTGAAGCGTTACGGCGCGCGGTGCGGATTGATCCGGCGGATCAAGTTTCGCTCACGGCGTTAGCGGAACAACTCGCGCAAGACGGTCAGTTAGACGAAGCGATTGAAATCACATGGCGGATTTTCGACCGCACGGAAGATTTGCAGGGAAAAATCGGACAAGTCGGCAAGTTGTCGAATTATTATCAGCAAGGAAACCGTTTTGACCAGTTGGTTGCGAGGTTACGTCAGGACGTCGCCGAGTTGGGAAAGCGTCGAAATTCCGCATATTGTCTGGCGCAGGCACATGTAACGGTCGGCGATTATTTTGCAGCGCGGAATGCTTTGGAAATGCTGCTGACAAATGTGGATGACGAAAAAAACAGCGACACGTTTTTGCTTGACCAGTTGTCGCGCGTGTCGGAAATGCAAGGCGATTTGGCGGCGGCGGTTCGTTATCAAGAAATGCTTTGCGATCAGACGAATCAGTCGCAGGATCGCGACCGTTTGCTGGGATTGTATTATGCGGCGGGAGAACGGGATAAAGCGTCGTCCGTGTATCTGCAAATGACCACATCGAATGTCGATTTTGCCGATCAGATTAACGTTCTCGACAAATTGTTGGCGCGGGAAGACTACTCATTGGCGCAACAACTCTTGGAACGAATGGAAATGAAACATTCCGGTCATTGGGAACTAATGTACCGAAAAATGGAGTTGACGTATTGGCTTGCCGGAAAAGACGCGGCACAGCGGGAACAAGCGTTGAAAGACGCAGACGTTTTGGCGGCGGCAATTTTCGCGTCGAACAATCAGGACAACGAACTTTCTGCGAAAGAACAAACAACATCGTCAAAGACAGTTAGCTCTTCCGGAAGTATTTCCGGCGGTGGAAATTCGGCGTCTCGCAGCATGGGTACTAATTATTCGGCGTGGGGATTTGGACAGCATCAGGGATATAACAATTTCGCTTTCAATTTTTATCAGCCCGGAATGGGAACGGTTTCTATCTTGGCAACATGGGGTAACCAAAATCATGAGTTAATCCAAACATTGTTCCGTGAGCGGTTGCAATTGGAGCTACATTATTATCAGCGAGGAAATATAACAGCAAGCGTCGGCGAACCGGAAAAACCGCTTTTCAAGCCGTTGAATTTCGGCGACGCAAAATTTGCGGCGCAAATGTGGCAAATGAAATTTGCTTACGACCTTGACGTTATTGATTTTGAGAAAAATCATCCCGAAGAAGCAAAATTGCTTAAAGAAAGCGGCGGATTAGGAAAAGACGTCAACCCTACAAGAACAATATATGCTTCTCAAACGCCGGTGCTGACGCAAAACGACCGTAACGATTCTCCGGTTTCAAAGCAAACCGAGGAAGAAAAAGCGAAAATCGAAAAGATTGAAAAAGCGTTGACGTTTGACCGTTTGCTGCCGCTTGTCGAAAAAATTCAAAACGAATTTCCCGATGATTCCAACGACAAAACCGTACTACTGGCGCGGTTGCGATTTGAAATCTATCTTGATCAGCAAATCCGTGAAACGGCTATGGACGATGATATTATTTTTCCGCCGTCGTGGGAAACGCGGATTAACGCGATGGCAAACAATCCCAACAGCATTGTAGGCGGCAGCAACAGCGCTGCGGGGAAAGTCACGATCAAACTCGGTTTGCTCGGCGAAAAAGATTGGAAAAATAGCGCGTTCCATGTCATATTGCAACGAACGACTGCGGCAGCGCAATTGGAATTTTATGAATTGCAGGACAAAGAAACTTTGATTGCGGACGCCGTAAAACTTATACCGCAATCCACAAATCCTGCCGACAAACCGACAGAAAAAGGAAACTCAAAAACTCTTGAAAAAATCTTTGAAGCTGCAAGAGAAAATTACGACAAAATTTTGTCCGACCTTCGTAAACAAGCCGAGGAAAATATCGACGGCATGACGAACAATCAGCGTCTTGATTGGCTTTTGCGCACGACCATTGAAATGGCGGACAGCGATCCTAAACAGATGACGTCGCAGATTTATTATTTCAATAATCTCATATCGGGATTGCCGACAATTTATCATCTGTTGGAACACGCGGGACGCAAAGACGATACGGCGAAGCTCGACGATGTGATTGAAAAACTTGCGGAAAACATGCCACAGATTTATGTGATTGGAATGTTGATTGACGATCAGGAATCGCTGGAAAAACGATGGCTGAAGGCATTTTCCTATGGGATTTCTGTTGGAAAAATTTTGCCGCTTCCGCTCGGTGCGGAAGCAATGGACGTCGCTGCGTTCACGTTTGAGGACATGCAAAAATGGGTCACAAAAATAAAAAACACTACGATTAAAAATCTTACTGAAAATAAACCGTTACCTCTCAATATCGGTGCGATGCAGCAAATGAATTCTCCAGAAGTAGTGGTTAGTGTTTTGGTGATACGGTATGTTTCAAATAAAATAAAACAGAAAATGCCCGCGATTTTCGGAACGCAGCAATTGCAAGTCGCGTTACAACAAATTCAGCCGCGCGGCGTTGGAATCTCTTATTTCGGCGACGTCGGTCTTGGGGGTACTATTGAAGCGCAGAAAATCAATAACAAAATTGATAAAAAAGAACTCGAAGCAATAACGCAAGCGAAAGAAGAATTACGCCGTGTGCTGGATTTTTATCTTGCGGTGATTGGAGAAATCCATGCGGCGGAAAAAAATGCGTCGAACTCCGCGCAATCGCCGGCGTTAAAAACAACCGTAACCATTCAAACGTTGGCTTCAGGACGGCGCGGTAGTTCGCTTCTCAACAACTATCGGTCTTATTTCCAAAGTACGCAAATTGACGCCAACAGTCTCCAGAACATTCTACAACAAATTCAACTGCAGACCGGCAACAGCCAAGTTATGGTGAATGAATCCAACGCTTTGAATATGGCGGATCAATTTATGCATCTCTTGGATTTGCTCGTCAAAGATTACGAGCCGGGCGAAGGCGTTACCAAAGAGCAGATTCAAGCGAATAACGCGGAATGGTTGAAACAATATCTTACAGAAAAAGAGCAGGAGAATTTGCCCGACATTACGGCGGTTATTCAGCAATACCGAAAAACAGCCGAAACAAAATCACAACATCCGCTCAATTCCACCAATCAGCAAGAGAATATTCAAGACACGCTAAAGTCGCTGGAAAAAGAGTACGCCGAGTCGAAAGAAAAACAAGAATCTTTTCCGCAAACCAAACTTATCTCGCTGGCATTGATTTATAAATCGCAAAATGAACTGGTCAAAGCGGCGGAAACGCTTGATGAGATTCCTTTTACATCCGCATCCGACGTCAAAACACGGGAAACGATCATTTTACGAATGTACTCAAGCGTGGGAGAAAACGCCGATCAAATCAAAAAACGCGCAGAACAAGCAGTCAATCGTCTGCTCGGTTATCAGCTCACGACGGAAGATTTAAGGACATTGCGAAGCTCGCTCATACAGCTTGACCGTAAAGCGGAGGCGGAGGCGATTCGTGACCGATTGCTTGTGTCGGCAACCGATTTAAACACGATGGGAGAGCTGTTCAACGAATTGCGGAACAATGCGGGAAACGACGAGAAAAAGAAAGAGCAGCTTGTGAAGTACGCTTTGAAAATGTATCGTTCTCCCGCGTTATCAACAAGCCGCGTGTTGCAGTCGAACAGTTACGAAAGGCATTTGCGCGACGAAGCGATTAATGTTTTGCAAAACGCGGGAAAACTGGGAGAAATTGTGGAACAAATTGAAGCACAATGGAAATCGTCCCCCGGTTCGATGGACATTACGCTGTCGCTGATTAACATCTACAACAAAGCGGGGCGTAAAGACGACGCGAAAAAATTATTGGATCAACTGAAACAATCGCCAATTCCCGACGACTCGCAAAAAATAATTCAATTCGCACAAACGCTTCGGTCGCTCGGCGAACAGAAAGACGCGGCGGAATGGATGAGCAAAGGATTGGCGAAAAAACCGGAATTGCTCTTTCAAGGAAGTTACTGGGACACCATGAATTTTTATCAGGAAATCAATCAGCAAGATAAATTTTTGGAGTTTCTCAAAGGGATGAATCCCAAAATTGTCCTTACACATAGTAGTCAATTCAGTGAGCTGTTAAGCAACATGAGGAACAACGGTAAGTATAAAAAACAAGTCTGGGAGATTTTTGAGTCGCTTTGGCAATTGAAAGACGGAACCGACGCGGAACGTCAACAATTGCGACGCAGTTTGATCAATCCATGGGTTTGGAACGGCGACTCTGAACCGGAAATATATCCGTATTTTCGCGAAGTTGTTTGGGAAGCGATTGCCGTTCCCAATGAACAATCCCATGCGCGGCGGGGAAGTCAGGTGGTTTATTCGAGTATTCATTACACACAAAGTTGGTCGAGTGAAGGAGCGAAGTCGCTTTCTTATACGTTTGTCAATCTTGCGGAAAAAAGCAAGTCGCTGGAGACATTAAAAAAAGAAGTTCAGGAAGCTGTTGCCGCGCATGAAAAAATTGAGGAAAACAAGCGAAATTGGAATTGTTATTTTGACGCGAAAATGTTGGAAGCGATGGTTGATTTGAAAACGAACGACGTAAAACACGCTCTCGAAATTTTCAAAACGTTGAAAGAAAAACGGCAAACTTTGCAATATTGGGAGAATAGCAACAACTTTGAAATGCCTCTTGTTCAATTGTTGGAAAATCAAGACGATTCGCAAGCCATTCAACTGGGAATTGAACTTTGCGAAAGAGCCGCAAGGTTGCGTCAAGGCGGTTCTAGTCCGATTGAAACGCTCTATCAAACAAAGTTAATCAAATTGTATCTGAAATCGGGCAACAAAGAAAAAGGACGCGAAGAAGCGGTTGCTGTAATGAAAAGCAATTTGACTTATCTGAAACACTGCGCAACCAGCAATAACGGTAATGTTCAAATCGGCAATAATTACTACAGCATTTATGAATTGTCGCAAATTCTTCAATCAGTAGGAAATTTGTTAAAAAATACTGGAGAAGGAATCGTGTTGTTGAAGATTTACCGCGAGCAGTGCGAAGGGCAAATATGGTATAAAACGTTTGTGAATAACAAAAATTGGAGTCATTATTCGACAATGGTGCGCGGCATATTTGATTCCGTGTTGGAACGCGTTTCGGCGGAAGAAATCGCGGCAAATATTGAAATGTTCATTCCGCTTCCGCAAACAACGTTACAAACAACGGATAAAAAAGAAACGGAAAAAACGCCGAATGTACCGTTGTTTTTAGGGATTTACCGCAAATCGTTCCGAAAAGAAATGCTTTCGTCAATCATTGCGGCGAAATTGTTTGACGCGTTAGCGGTCATTGCAAAAAATGACGTCGAAAAATTTGCTACAATTCGCACATCATTGGATTTATTGGAAAAAGAACATCCGAATGATTTTTCTGTCGCGCTGACAAAAACTTGGTGCGCGATGCTTGCGAATGAACCGGCGGAAAATATTGCGGTGCAAGTCAAATATTGCGCGAAACAAACCGCGTCCGACGCACGGCAAAAACAGTCCGATGAATCGCTTTATGCCGGTGCGTGGATTATCGCCCGTGAAATTTATATGAATCCCGAAAAATACGACGCGGAACGTTTTGCGGACGATTGCGAAACGTTGACAGTCTTTGCGACAAAATATATCAGTAAAAAGCTGGAAACGTCGTCTTCATCCGCGTCAGCCAGTTCCGATAAAGAAGCCGCAAACGCATTACGGGAAGAATTTCACGTTTGGACGCCAAAACAACTTGCTGATAAATTGAGAGTGTCGTTGTCGGTTGAGACATTGAAAAATTTGCTTGTGCAGAACGGCAAACTCGTAAACAATCTTGATTCCGAATTTTACAACATCCGTGACCAATACATTGCCGTAGCCAAAGCCGGTGGTACGAAAGATGTTTTGGCGGTGTTTGAATCAATTTGGGAAAACGGTTGGATGAACAACGAAGATCGCAATTCGACCACCTTTGACCGTTACAGAGCGTCGCAGGTACTTTGGATTTTTGACGCGGTTTATCACGAAGCGATTGCCCGCGGCGACAAGGGACTCGCCTATGAATCGTTAAAAAAAATCGTTTTGACCGACGATCCCAACAAACCGCTTTTCTTCGGAATTTATAACGATCTCGGCGGTCCCAATGGAAGATTTCGGTCGTTGATGAGTTATTTGGTTGAAAGTTCATCTTCAACTTTAGAGCATGCGGAAGAATTACTCCGAATTATTGAAACAAAACGACAAGCGCTAGCGGATCAACCGTATCAAATTTTTATGCTGGACGCCTTGGAATTAAGTATCGCAGTAATGTTACGCGATACCTACCAGAAAGAGACGCAGGAAACAATTCAAAAACTTACCGCCAAGTTTAAGAAACTTGTCCGAGACGAGAAAAAACCGGAAACGGGCGTTCTTGTGCTACTTGTTCTTGCCGAGACTCTTTCGCCGAACAGTGATGATGCGTGGTTGGAATCATTGAACGCTTCTCTGCAAATTTCGCAACAAGGATTGCGATATTCGCGTTATGCCTATCATGTAATCCGCAGGACAGGTCTCTTTTGGAAATTGGAACAAACGACGGATAAAACAACAATTGAAACGTTGGTTGATTTAGCGGAATTGTATCGCAAGATCGTGCGTGAATCGAGGAATTTGGAACATATTGACGGTTTCCGCACGGCAATGGACGATCAACTTCTGCTTATTTTGGAAAATGTCATCAACAACGACAATGTTCCGACGGCAATGAAAATCTTAAAATACTTTGCGGAAGAACCGAAAGATTCTCAACGTTACCGCGATTTGGGAAAATATCTGGATTTGCTGAAAACCAAACTTGACGCATTGGACGAATCAAAACGCAACGAATTGCTGACATGGCTCGGCAACATCAAGTTTGAAGACATTGCCCGCGAAAGTACAAAACCAATCGACACGGAAGGCAACAAACCGAGAATTGCCGAAACATTCGGACTGCCGACACTTCCTGAGGGAACAGTCGTTTATGAGACCGATTTTGAAAATTCCGTGGACAAGAATTGGGCGACGCCCTCTCGTGATTATCTTGTCAGCCACGGCAAACGCCGCGCGATTTTCGGTGAATTTTGTAATGCGACGCCAGAATTTTCATTAGACAAGTTACCGCCGCATAAATTCTTGCGGATACGGTTTGATTTATATATGTTCGAAGGGCTTGACGGACTTGTTGGGTCGCAAAGTCATTTCGGCGTCGATTCTTGGAAAATGGAATTGAGCAACGGCATCGTTCCTATCGGCACGACATTTTCCAACTACGATCACGATCCGAACAATCAAAAGCAAAGTTATCCGGACGATTATCCGCCTCTGTTTAATCGAAAACCGTCGTGGTACAACCGTGTTGAGAACGAAGAGATTTGGGCTAACAATCTTGAAACCGGATTTTACTACGGACGGCACGGCGCGGTCGAGCAGAATAGTTTTAGCGGTCTCTATTCAGGAAAGTCTGCGGTTTACGCAGTCGATATGATTGTGCCGCACGCCGAAGAAACGCTGGGAGTAACATTCTCAACGCAATTTCAAGACGGGCCGTATGAAAATTCTTACAACCTTTCATTTGGCGAATGTTGGGGACTTGACAATTTCCGTGTTGAGACGCTTAACGAACCATTGAAGTTGACGGACGAGGAAGTGAAACGTTGCTTTGACGCTTTGCTTGCCGAAGCAACACAGGACGGCGTGAAAGCGAATGCCGCGCGTTGGCGGTTGGTTGCCGCCGGCGACGCAACGGTGGATTTTGTCGAACAATGGGCGTCTGCACCGGAAAATGCCGCCAAATGCAAGGAACTTACCGCTCATGGCAATTTTCCCGGCTTTCGGTTAGAACGTGTTTTGCAACTCATTCACACACAAAAATCAGAAACACTTCGCAAAAAATTGTTTGAAAAGTAAAGCTAGGGTTGACGCATTTTTATGCTCATCTCGCTTGAAAATTCGTTGTAACTATTCAGTTGCTCAAACCAAATAAGCCCGTACTGGGAACTAAATAACGACCATCAGTTTTACCGAAAAATATTATTATTGCCGCCCTTATTTATGAAATCCCCTTAGTAGCCCGAATTAACGCCAATATGCGTCCTTATTCCCTTATTTTTCGTTCGTTTTTTTTGATAAAAATCTATTATCTAAAAAATAAGGGCATAAGGGTGCGTTTGGGGCTTTGTTGGCTACTAAGGGAAACTTGATAAATAAGGGCTGCAATGAGAAAGTCTTTCGAGTAATTATACAATTGCTGTGCAGATTTATGTGGGTTGGGTAACTGAATAGCTACAATTCGTTTTTTAAGATAATGTTTATTTTTTAAGACAGAGTGCCTCGTTCCTCACGTTCCCAAAGTTCCTCTTGTCTTTAACGTTCCTTTTAAATGAAACCGAATTTTTAAAGTGTGAGGAGTATACATTATTTATTTAGGAGAAAAAATGTCTGAAACGAAGATTTTGCCGCAGATTTCCACATCTAACTGGAATGTCCCCAACGCTTTGACTATGACGCGAATCATGTTGTCGCTGGTGATGTTCGGCTTTTTAGAATGCGAATGTTACATTATTGGACTGATTCTTTTTGTCATCGCGTCCGTTACTGACTGGATTGACGGCTGGTGGGCAAGAAAATATCACCAAGTGACCGTATTTGGACGAATCATGGATCCGTTTGCCGATAAACTTGTTGTTTGCGGCGCGTTTATTTATCTTGCGTCTCTCCCGGAATTGGTGAAAGAAATTTACGGTTTGCGGATTATTGTCGTTATCATTGTCGCACGCGAGTTATTCATAACAACCCTTCGCGCATTCCTCGAACAACAAGGACGTGATTTTTCCGCAAAAATGGCAGGCAAATTAAAAATGTGGCTGCAATGTGTCGCCATTCCCGCATGTTTGCTTTGGGTCATTTTACCTCATGACATGTCGAAAAATTTACTCCCGCAACCATTGTGGCTTTATTGGCTCATGATTCTTTCTGTTTGGGGAACATTGATTATTACAATTTATTCCGGCGTCGGCTATGTCATCGCCGCACTGAAAAAATGAGAGAGCAGCTAAACTCAGAAAAATCGTAACTATTCAGTCGCCCTGTACGGATTGATTTGGGTTGAGCGACTGAATAGTTGTAAATATTTCAATATCTTGCATTATTGTTTTAACGGAAGTTCCCTTTTATGCAGATTGATTTTTCGTTTTGTACTTGAAATAAAGGGTTTTTGTGAAAAGTGTACCCAGTAAGCGTAAATTATTTTTTATTTTATTCTGTATTTTTTGGAACTTTTCTGTTTTTCTATTGTTTTAAGTACCCGGTGAGTTATACTATCTTGTTGCGATGGTTTGATTTGTTTCGGATTGGGGTGTTCCCATCTGAAATTTCTTACTCGAACAAGATGAAC
>JAIRYX010000225.1 GCA_031267635.1 Planctomycetaceae bacterium | reverse complement strand
GAGGGGTGAGGAGGCGTGGCAATACGTCCCTCGCCTCCTCTACGAAGGTTGGTCACAATCAATTGCCCTAACGCGACCGGCTCGGATTCACCTTTCGGTTACGTCCGGCGCTTTTGTTCATACGAATCCCACCTCGGGGAATTACTCCCCCAAAGCGTCGTAAAACGACGTGGCAAACAGGATAATACACGATAACCTCCTGGTTACATCGTAACCTCCGATTACTAGGGAAAACAAACTCTTGACGATAACCCGATGCGGCAGCGCACGCGATAAATCGCCATAAACGGCGACGTCGGACAAACCGAGTTCTCGCGACATTCGCGACGCGGATTCGGGCGAAACGTTGTTGATGGCGAGAATCCAGCAATCGGAACGTTTCCTATAAGCCGCCGCATGTTGCCGCGCGACCCAGCCGCAACCTTGAATTAAAATGCCATATAAAGTTCAAGAGTGAAAGAGTAAAATCGTTAGATTTCCGGAAATCGCCAACCGCTACGAAATTCCGGTTGAAGGAGTTTATTGACCGATTCGGAGTCGGTTGTCATTTTTTCAGCGTCCCACGCGACTTTTTTGACGGCGGAACGATGCATCATCGCGGCAATTCCGATGGCTTCCATATATTTATGAGCGTATTCAAACCGGCATTCGCATTGTTCCGGCTTGCCCGCTTTGATCGCGTCCAACCACTGTTTGTGATGCCCGACGCTTTGCGGAATCGTTTGTTGCGGCGGCTGAAAATCTTTGAATTGTTCCGCCGGAAGCAGTTTGTGATAATCGTAATGAACCTGCACATTACCGGATTCTCCGACAAATAAAACGCCCGCCTGTGGTTTTGCGTCGATGGCGTCCGCCGCAATTCCGTCGTCTCCGACTTTCGGTCTCCGCGTTTTACCGTCGTACCAATGCACTTGAATTTCACGCGACGCGGTAATCGGATGATCGCCGCTCACCGTAAAGATCACATGCTGTTCGTCGCGATTGTACAACGGATGCGGCGGTTCGGGACCGTCGTTTTCGATCACTCGCGGCGTTCCCAAATTTAACGCCGTCCAAGCCAAGTCGATTGTATGCGGTCCCATTCCGCCGATCCAACCGTGTCCGCTGTGCCAAAAACCGTACTTGCTGAACGAAAGCCACATTTCATTGTAAGGTCGGAACGGCATCGGTCCTAACCAAAGATCATAATCGAGCCATTCGGGAATCGGCGATTCTCCCGTCGGGTCTTTCGCGGGAACATACGTTCCTTGACACCAAATATGCACTTCTTTGATTTTTCCGACCGCGCCGCTTCGTACCCATTCTATCCCGCGATAATAATGTGCCGCCTCGCCGGAACGCCAAGAACGAACTTGCGTACCGGTTTGTGTACAGAGATTTTTCTTTGCCGCGAAATTCGCCATTTGCCGCGTTTCCCAAACGGAATTGGCAAGCGGTTTTTCGCAATAACAATGCAAACCGAGTTCCATCGCGCTGCAAGCAATAATTCCGTGCGTGTGATCAAGCGTTCCAATAAAAACCGCGTCAAGTTCCTTGCCGTGCTTGTCGAACAATTCGCGGAAATCTTTGTAACGATGCTCAACCTGATATTTATCGCTTTGGGCTTGAAGCGTTTTGGAATTGACGTCGCAAAAGGCGTACAGTTTTTCAGAACCTTTCGTTTCGGCGGTAAGTTCGGCGATGTTTGCTCCGCCGCGTCCGCCGACGCCGATACAGCCGATTTGCAATTTCGCGTTCGGACTCTTTTCCGCAAGAATCGCCGGCGCAGCAAACAAACCAAAACCGGCAACCGCCGATGTTTGCAAAAAACGACGGCGTGAATCATTTGTTTTTATACGTTTCATAAAAATGTTCCTTTCAATAATCAATGGTTGATAAAAATTAAAACAACAACGTTATTTTATTTTTCGTTTTGGAAATTTTTCCACGCTTCTTTTCTTGCATCGTCGGCGGAGTCCGCGTTATGAATCCAGAGTTGGTAACGCAAATCCAACGGCTTGTCCCGAACGAGCGGATACCGCGTTCCCGATTTCGGAAATGTCGGCTGAAGCCAATTGATATCTTTGATATTCGATTGGTCGCCCGGATAGTCGGGGTTTGTCGTCTTTTCAAACACCGTCAATTCCGTGCGCCCGTCCGACTTCGGATTCTTCCACGTTGCGCCAACCCACGACGGCGACACGCTCCGTTTGTCGGCGGCTTTTTCGGAAAAATCAAACATTGTCCATTCCGGCAACGGCTGCATCCGAATACTGAATCCGCCGTAATGCTTCGTTCCGCGGCGCGCCAGCGTTATACCGTCTTTTACCGCTTCGATATGAATCTCGATGTTGATTTTCCGTCCTTCTTTGTCTTTCGGAAACACGGTGATGACCGTTGTTTCTTGAGCGATTGTTTCGGATTGGTCGTTTGCCCGTTGTTCTTTTTCTTCCCATTTCCAATCGTTGACGGCGGACAAAACCGCGTTTCCGTCTTTCACGGCGAAATCAATTTTTCCCGTCGGATGCGCGAAGACTTTTTGCAGAGCGTGCAAGTCGGCGGTTTGCCCTTTGTATTGCAACTCGGGCCACCCCCAATAAATTCCGCGATGATGCGGATGATCAACGCTCCAATCTTTCGTAATCGGTTCGCCGTCGAAATCGTAAAGCGGATGAATGTAATCGTTGCGCGGAATCGCCCACTTGCGGCTACCTTGCGATATTTTTTCAAGGTATCCGTCCGGTAACGGAACAACAGCATAATTGTACTGTAAAACCGGCTTGCCGTCTTCGAGAATAAGCCATTGCCCCGTTTCGGAATCGGTTTTGACCTCGAACGATGTTTGCGCCATGCCCAAATGAGAAGACAAAAGGACAAAGGTAATTGCCGTAACAATCAAATTTGTAATCGAGATAAAATGTTTCATTTCATTTTCCTTTCATGTTATACCGAAGTGGTTTTCTTTTTTTGTTTTTGAAATTTGTTTTATATTGAAATTTGCGGTATTTCGTGAATTTTAAAAACTGAAAACATCTTCAGTATAGTAAACGCTGTCTTAAAAACCGAAATTTCAAATACCATGAGTTTCATTCTATCTTAAACTTTATTCTGTGTCGTTCGACTCTGTGCTTAGCACAAAATTAAGAGTGTTGAATCTTGTATTAGTGTCATCATGTTAAATTTTTTCCGGCAAACGGTATTGCCGTACAGTTTCAACAAATGCGCGGATATTTTCCGACGGCGTTTCGGCGGGAAGAGCGCAACCCGCTCCGATGACCAGTCCGTAACCTTGAAAAATATCGAGAACGTTTTGAGTCGTTTCGCGAACCGTCGATTCGTTGCCTAAACAAAACACACCGGACGGGTCAATGATTCCGAACACGACCGATTTTCCGTACATTATTTTTTGAACTTCGGCAATATTTGTTTTGTAATCGATTTCCACTCCGGCAAAACCGCACTCCGACATCTGATTCAAAATCCGATCCGTCTTGCCGCAAATATGACACGCGGTTTTTATTCCTCGTTGCGTTAAATCTTCAAGCAGTCTTTTTTGAAACGGCGCCACGAATTTTTGAAACATTTTCGGCGAAATCAAATCGGGACTTCCCATGCTGTCGCCGAAACTTGTCATATCCGCTCCGGCTTCCTTGATCAATTGATGGAACAGTAAATTGACGGCATAACACCGCTCAATCAAACGTAAAATTGATTCCTCCATTTTCGGATCGACCAAAGCAAACATCATATTCGACATACCGTAAACAGCCGCCGCCAAACTAAACGCTCCTTGATCGGCATTGCCGCGAATCAATAACTCGCCGCCAACCTCCTCGCGCATCATACGAATTGCGTCAAGATAAATTTGAATACGTTCGTCCCGTTCCAATTTTTCCGTATCAATTTTATCCGTAACTTCCTCGATTCGATCCGAAATCGGCGCAACAATTTTCGCCGGCATATCCTCGTCGAAAACCGCTTCCGC
>JAIRYX010000224.1 GCA_031267635.1 Planctomycetaceae bacterium | reverse complement strand
CTAACACAAAGAGTAAAAATCAAAGTGATAAACATTGTAAAATATTTTATATTATACAAAGTAACATTAATCATTGGATCTCGTAAAAATTATTATCAGCTTGGTTTGGAATATTTGCGGTTATTGATTGGTGATGCTACCGTCGTGGGATGATATGTTTTTCTTGTTCATTGATTTAAGATTCTCGTAAGTGGTTTGGAATACAGTTAGTTGGTAAACAATATTGCCTAAAAACTAATGAGATCACAAGGTACAATGAGGAATATTTTTTTGTCTTTGTACAAATTTGTTTTATAAATTTTATGACAATGAGGTGATGAATGCGAAACTTTCGTCAAGTGTTAGCTTTGGTATTATTATCATTTTTTCTGCATCAAATGTTTCTGTGTTATTTGTCTGCAGATTCAAATGTAAAATATATTGATGTTGTTCCTGAAAAAGCTACTGAAAAATATGACACAGGAAAATATGCTATCGCAATAAAAAAATTTAGAGAATTGGCAAAAGAACGTGAACAAATTGAGACAAAAGCGAAAAAGGACGATCCCGCTTACGCTCGTGCCAGAGAATGGTATGAAAATGAAAAAGCAGGCGTTATAGGACATTACAAACATCAAGAGAAAGAATTTCTGAAAAATTTATCTGAAGATCAACGTACAAAATACAATCAGTGGAAAATTATTTTGACTTCGATAATTAGCCCTGATATTATGGAAAAAGAATTACACGATCACTCTACTTCAAATGGCGTCATCGCTTATTTTTTTGAAAATGCAGGCAAGGCAAGGGTCGGGAAAGAAATTCAGCCAAATGTTGCACAAGAGAGTAACAACATAAATTTGCATCAACTTTTGAATGATACAAAAAAGATGACTGCAGATCATTATGCAAATATTAATATTCAAGAAATTGAGAATGATTTAAATATTCCTGTGAGTTTAAAAGAAGGTATTATAAGTGATACAAAAGAATCTATCTTGCATAATATGTACACATTCTATATTTACGTGCATACCCCGAAAGAGTTGAAAAGTTTAGATCGTGAATTGATAACCATTCGTAATGAACTAACAATGATACGCTTCGGTTGGGAGTATGCGGAAGGACTTTTGCCTGATCGAAATAAATCATTACATCAAGTCCCTTCAAAACGCAATTGTAAAAGAGTACAAAAAGGACTTGAACGAGGGTTTTGGTTAAGAAAGTCTCTGCTTGTCATTCGCCCTGAAATATTTGACAAGAGTACATAAAACAAGTAGAAAAATGGGATTGGGCAGACAACACTAAAAAATAGTCTTTGATTTTTTTTCGGTTGTAACAACATTAAATTTTTCGCTAGAAAAAAGTAGTGATGTATTAATAACTTATATTATGCGGAATATCAGGGCAGTGCCAAATAATCATTCCGCCTTACGCATTCACTCGGAGTACTCCCCCAGTGAAACTGGGGGATAGAAATTCGGACTGAATTGAGATTCTGCGTAACATGAGTTACTATGTTGTTTGTGTTGCAAAGCTTATTTCAACCTAAATTTTTTGTAACTATTCAGTAGAGCCATGGTTTTGAGTGAGAACAGGCGAAATTTTGGCATATTTCAGTCACAAAACTGCATCTTACTGAATAGTTACGAAAAGTAAACACTTGGAGTCTTATAGGTTTTCATCAAACAATAGAGAATTTTTTTCTGAATGCTCATGAAATTACGTCATTTGCAGGAAAAATATTTAGCAAAGTTTCAATTGGAAACAATCATAAGCTACAATGTTTAAACGGAGTGTTGCTTGTTCTACCAAATCACGTTGAAAGAAAACGAGGTTTCCGATGTTTTATCCTTGGTGGTACGTTTCGGGGCTGACGGCTCCGATGTTGATTGCGATCATTGCCGTTGTGCATGTGATTGTTTCGCATTACGCGGTCGGCGGCGGGATTTTGCTGGCGATGGAAAATCATCACGCGATCAAAACCGGCAACGGAAAATTGCGTGAATACTGGAAAAAACACGCCAAATTTTTCGTGTTGCTGACAGTCGTGTTCGGCGCGATTACCGGCGTCGGAATTTGGTGGACGATTGGTCTTGCGTCGCCGCTTGCGACGGAAATATTGATTCGGATTTTCGTGTTCGGATGGGCAATTGAATGGGTCTTTTTTGTTGTTGAACTGACCGCCGCGTTTGCGTTTTATTATTACTGGGATCGTCTGCCGCCGAAAACGCATGCAGTTATCGGCGGAATTTACGCGATTGCCGCGTGGATTAGTTTGGTTTTAATCACCGGCATCACGGCGTTCATGCTCAATATCGACGGCGTTCTCGGCGATTGGTCGAAAACCGGAGATTTCTGGCACGCTTTTATCAATGTGCAATGGCTACCGCAAACGATTACACGAACCGGCATTGCTCTTATGTTTGGAACGTTATACGTTTACGCTCACGCGACGATTGTGTTGCGGGACGATGAAAACACGCGAGTTCAGGTCATTCGGCGAATGAACAAACCGTTTTTATGCGGATTGATTCTTGTGCTTGCCGGTTTTGTCGGATGGTTTGTCCATTTGCCGGAAATTTCACGAGTAGTTTTAGAACGGTCGGCGGCTCTCAACGTTTTGAGCGGATTGTTTGTCGCGGCGATTGTTCTTATTTTTATTTTGGCGGTTTTGGGACCGATGCGCGATCCGAAAACGATCAACGGCGGATTTGCCGTTTGTCTGTTATTGTTTGGAATCGCCGCGCTGGCAACTGGCGAGTTTGTGCGCGAGGCGGTGCGGAAGCCGTATATCGTGGATCGCGTCGTGCTGGGAAATCAAATTTTGGTCAATGACGTCGAGCGTTTTCAAAAAACCGGATTTCTTGAAAACGGTTATTGGACTTCGCTCTCGTTGCAAAAACAATATCCGCAACTTTGGCACGCCGAAAACGAAGACCGTTTCGCCGAAAACGAGCTGCTTCATTATCCGAAAGAAGAACGTTTGGCGGCGGGACGCATGATTTTCATGCACCATTGCAACAATTGTCATGCCGCCGAACATGGACTGTCAGCGATTGGACCGTTAGTTTACGGCAAAACGCAGACGTCGCTTGTCCAAACGGTAAAACATTTGAATAACGTGATCACAATGCCGCCCTGGTGCGGCAACGACGCAGAAGCGAATCTGTTAGCGGAATACCTTCTAACGCTCGCACCGAATGCGCATCCGACAAAAGAGAACGTATTGCCTTAATAATCATTTGAGAAATCGTTTTATTCGCCAGATTGAAACCTTATAAAGTAGGAAGTGATAATATTATTCGCTCGTACAATCAAACCTCATTTCCACCTTTAGTTTTCTTAACAAAATTAAGTGGAAATGAGGTTTGAGAGATGCTGTAAAGATAATTCGTTTCCCGCTGGGTTGCCATTTTAAATCATCACTTTGGAACTCAAGAAAAATATTTTCAAAAAATTTTCCAAAATTTTAACATTCCCCTTTGAAGATTCGGAACTCTGATGTATAATAGCAGTCAACAAAATTAATTGTTAGGCAAAAGTTAATGTTGATTTTTGTCATTCCATTTCAAAAAAACTAAAATTAAGAAGGAGTTTCAGCGATGCAAAAGCTAAACAAAGCGTTTGATTTTCTTACACTGTGTCAGAATGTATCGGGGGGGGGGGTACGCAAAATGGTTAATAAATCATATTTTACTTGCGATTACTCTCTTTTTTGCCCGCGTTGCTGCGAGCATTTCTGTCCGATTTGGAAAACTATCTTGTGTTCGTCGAGCGTTTACGCTGGTCGAGCTTCTGGTGGTGATTGCGATCATCGGCATTCTGATCGCGTTACTTTTGCCTGCGGTTCAAGCTGCCCGCGAGGCGGCGCGAAGAATGCAGTGCAGCAACCACGAAAAGCAAATAGTGCTTACCGTTCACAACTTTCACGACTCTCACAAGAAATTGCTCAACTCGGCTTATGAAGGGCAATTTCGGATGAATCGCGGTTTCGCTACCGCTCTTCAAAATAAAGCCGGATCGTCGTGGTGGCATCGTTTCAGTTGGGGAGTTGCAATCTTGCCCTATATTGAAAACACGGCACTTTACGAAACAATTGCGACCCAAACAAACAATTACGAAACAGGTCCGTGGGATTGCGTTGCGGCACGCAGTTCAAAGCCTTCTTGCTATTCCTGTCCGTCCGATCCTAATGGGAAATTGACAACCGATACTTATTACTTAGGTATCAATTACCGTGCGTCATTTGGCGACAAACCGTCTGGAGATGGAATTTATCTTCTTCGGGGAGCATTTGGATTGGGGAAAGATAATCTGCAAGTGTTCGGTCTTGAGGGTATCAGCGACGGCACGTCAAATACCGTATGTTTTGGCGAAGCGGTTGTTGGAACGGCTGACAACGCTACAAAAGTTAAAGGCGGAATGGCAAGCGTTGCAACAAACGCCACCGAACAAGATTGGCAACCAGTTCCAAGTGGTTCTAATCCAAATGGACCGGCAAGTTATCCCGGTATTAGATTTTCACTGATTAACGGAAAGCGGCAAGCAGACGGATCTATTGCCGGTCCTTATACGGGAACAGACCAGCGTTCCGGTTCACGATGGTATGATTCCGGTCCGGGATTCACTAACTTTTATACCTTGATGCCGCCCAACAGCGTTTCATGGGGATGGGCAACAGGAATGTTTGCCAGTCATATTGCGGCAAGCAGTTATCATACCGGCGGAGTGAACGTAGTAATGTGCGACGGTTCTGTCCATTTTGTTTCGGATACGATATACCGTCCGTGGCTATTAACCGTCACTTTTCAAATCATGTCGATTGGTTATAATATTGACGTTGTGTTTAGGATATTCCATTTTGATAAAGGAGATTGCTATGCTTCGCCGAGATTA
>JAIRYX010000164.1 GCA_031267635.1 Planctomycetaceae bacterium | reverse complement strand
AAAATGTGAAATAAGCAGCAATTTCTTTCAAGCTTACATCGAAGAATATGCTAAAATAAAAGTGTTAAGACATATCGTTTAACGAGTTCAATGATTGATTATCTTATCGCGAATATTTCTCATGATACAATTTTCGACGCGGTTTTGGGCGGTTGTCGTCCTTTTGTTTTTTTGCGGTCATTTCAATTTTGCGGAAGAAAAGACGCAGGATAATCTTTTGAGTTCGGCGCAAAAATCGTTGAATGAATATCGTAAGGAAGCGGAAAAACTTGCTCAATGGTGCGAGCAAAACGGACTCGGCGAACAAGCGGGAATCACACGGAAATTCGTGTTGCCGATACTTGAAGAAAAACTGTATATTCCGATTCTGCCGCGGCAATCTCAAAAAGATCTAATTCCCGACGACGCCTCGGCTGACCTTGTTTATTGGCACGATTCCTGGCAGCGAATCCGTCAGAATCTTGCGTTGAAACTTCAGGAACAGGCAAAACTTGCGCTGTATGAAAACCGCGTCATTCTCGCAATGCAAATGATTTATATCGCGCTGCACGTCATGCCGGACAACGATTCGTTGCGAAACGCTTTGGGGTATCAACTTTACGAAAACGAATGGCGAACGCAATGGGAAATTGATCAACTCAAGCAAGGAAAAATCAATCACGAGAAGTTCGGCTGGATTCTAGAAAAATACGCGGAACGCTATGAATCGGGAGAACGTTACAACAACCCCAAATGGATCAGTAAAGAAGAAGACGACGCCTTTCACGCGAAAATCGAAAACGGCTGGATCATCAGTACCGAACATTACGACATTCAGACCAATCACAGTATTGAGGAAGGCGTCAAGTTGAGCCGTCACCTTGAAATTTTTTACCGTGTTTGGAAACAGGTTTTTATTCAATATCTCGTGTCGTCTTCGCAGCTTGCCGAACAATGGGAAGGCAAATCGGCTTCGTACAAAGAACCGCGCTTGCGAATTGTGTTTTTCAGGAATCGGCGAGATTATATTCACACGCTCAAAAAAGACGATCCGAAAATAGAAATGTCGGTTGGTTTTTACGACGACAAAACGCGAAAGTGTTACTTTTACAGGCACGACGACAAAACGCCCGACGCAGAACGCGACATGTACCGCACGGTGTTTCACGAAGGAACGCACCAACTTTTCAACTGCGTGAAAAACGTCAATCCGTCCGGTCAAGCGAATTTTTGGGCGACGGAAGCGGTGGCGATTTATATGGAAACGCTGCGGCGGGAAGGCAATTATTACGTACTCGGTAACCCGCAGGATATTCGTGTCTTGTCGGCGAAGTACCGTTTTTTTGAAAGTAAGTTTTATATGCCTTTCGGCAACATCGTTACGTTAAACGCCCGAACATTTCAAAAAGCGCCGTATCTTCCCACACTCTATTCGCAATGCGGCGGCATGGCGTATTTTCTGATGCACTACGGCAAAGGACAATACCGCGACGCTTTTGTGACTTATCTTGACGCGGTGTATTTGGGAGGCGATACAAAATCCACATTGTTTCAATTAACCGCCGAATCGCCGGAAACGCTCGACTCGCAATATGAAGAAATGCTCAAAAAAATTCCGTATCCGAAAGGAGAGTAAAGAGCATACTTCGTTTAGAAACAGGGCTGTTTTTCTGCTTATTTCTCATTTTGGGGAAGGAAATAAATTTTGCTCATCCATGAGGCAAACGAAACAAAACAGGGATACAAAATTACTAAAATACACGGTAACGATTCCGTTGCCTCGTGCGAATTTATACTCATCACATTTTAAAATTTGTCTCTCACAAAGGCACCAAGAACACAGAGGGATTCTAAAAAATAAATTCTTTGTGCCTCCGTGCCTTTGTGAGAAAATATAAATTGAAAGTAGTTTTAGTCTATTTGGCTGGGCGACTGAATAGTTACGGGAATTTTATAAATAAGGGCGGCAATAATAATATTTTCCGGGACAATTGACTGTAGTATGAAGTTCCTCAATTTCCCTTGATAGGAAAACGTCAAATTTATAGGTGTTTTACGTTAAAAAATATCAAGTGAAATTGCGTGACTTTGTAGTAGGTACAGTATTTTATAAATCAATCAATCCCCAAAATGTGAAATAAGCAGGAATTTTTTCAATCAATGTTTCTCACCCGTTCCAGTAATTTAATTTGCAGATAATTACGAACGTCGCGGTGGTTGTCGAGCGTCATGACTTTCGCGGCGATTTCTTCGCATTCGTTCATCGAAATGCTACGTACCACTTGTTTGATTTCCGGCAAAATATGTGGCGAAACGCTGAATTGACGCAGTCCAAGCCCCATCAGCAACATCGCGTAAATCGGTTCGCTGCTCATCTGACCGCAGAGCGAAACGGAAATATGATTGTCATTCGCAACCTGAATCGTTCGGCGAATCAGTTTGAGAACCGCCGGATCTTCCGAATGATATAAATCCACCACGTCAAGATTGCTTCTGTCCACCGCCAATGCGTATTGAATCAGGTCGTTGGTTCCGATGCTGAGAAAATTCACTTCTTTCGCAAAATGCTCTAACATAATCACCGCCGCCGGAACTTCCACCATCATACCGATTTTCATGTCGCGGTCATAAGGGATACCTTCGTCGTGCAGTTCGTCGCAAACGTCGGCAAGAAGCATTTTCGCCTGACGCAATTCCAGCAACGTTGTAATCAGCGGAAACATCACGCGGATTTTTCCATAATGGCTCGCCCGCAAAATCGCCCGTAATTGCTGACGGAAAATCGTGGCATTTTTGAGCGAAAGCCGGATACTTCGCAAACCGAGCGCAGGATTACGTTCATCGGTCGGATTGGGAAGTTGCGGAATTTTATCCGCGCCGAGATCGAAAGTCCGAATCGTAACGATGCGGTTGCCCATCGTTTCGGCAACGCTACGATAAGCGTTGAAGTGATCTTCTTCCGACGGAATAACGCGGGCGGTGGAACCAAGATAAATAAATTCGGTACGGTACAAGCCGATCCCCAACGCGCCGCGCTCCAAACAATGTGCGGCTTCCGACGGAAATTCGATATTGCCCATCAATTCAATTTTCACGCCGTCGGTCGTAACCGCTTCCAAATCGCGCAATTCGCCGAGTTGTACGGCAATTTCCGTCACCCGTACAAGTTTGGCTCGATAACTTTCCAGCGTTTTTTCGTCCGGTCGGATAATGACCGTACCGGTATCGCCGTCGATAATGACAATGTCGCCGCCGGAAACTTCCGTCAAAAACGCACCGGTTCCGACAATCGCCGGAATTTCCAACGCCTGCGCGACAATCGCCGTGTGACCGCCGGGACCGCCGGCTTCCGTAACAAAACCTCGCACATATTTTCGGTTGAGATGCGCGGTTTCACTTGGCGTAAGATTCGCCGCAAGCACTAAAACTTCCGAAGAAAGTGTGTGAAGCCCTTCGCGCGCCTGTCCCAACAGCAAACGAAGTAAGCGTTTTTCGATGTCGAAAATATCATTGATTCGCTCAGCAAGATAAGCGTTTTTAAGCCGCCGAAACACGTCCGCGTAACGCCGTAATGTCACACTGACCGCATATTCTGCCGAGTACGCTTTTTCGCGGATCAGCTCAACAAATTCACCGCATAGTTTCGTGTCGTTGAGTATTTGCAGATGCGCCTCAAAAATGTCGCCGTATTTTCGTCCCAATTCTCCGGCAACCGAATCGCGGTTTCCGGCAAGTTCTACAGTCGCTTCTGCAATCGCTTTGTTCAAACGTTCAATTTCCGAATCAATCACATCGCGCAACACGAACCGTTTCGGAATCCGAAAACCTTCGTGACCAAGCACCATCGCTTCACCGATAGCAATGCCCGGCGAAACAGCTATTCCTTGCAACTTTTTCATATCAAACCAATTGATTAAAGAAGGTCGTTATTATCCATGAAAGCCGCGAAAACTCCTAAAAATTCCTGCTTATTTCACATTTGGGGAGGGATTGATACAATACGGCAACTATTCAGTTGCCCAACTCAAATAAATCCGCCCGGCAACGGGGGTAGCTACTATAAAGTCACGCAATTTCACTGGGCATTTAAATTTGATATTTTTCATATCAAGAGACATTGAGAAACTTTGTACTACAGTCAATTTTTCCGGAAAATATTACTATTGCCGCCCTTATTTATCAAATTCCCTTAGTCGTCGATAATGCCTCCCCAAATTACGCGACCTTATTCCATTCCCTTATTTTTCGTTTAATTTTGATAACAATCCATTCTCTAAAACATAAGGGCGCATGATTGAAAGGGCATTGTCGGCTACTAAGGGAAACTTGATAAATATAAGGTAAAGCCGTTCGGGTAATGCAATGGTAAAGTCTTCTTGTAACTCTACAGTTGCCCTGTATCAAGGTTGCTCTATTATATTTTTTGTGCAACATAAAGTCTATAGGGGAGAATGCCGCTGGGTGTTTTGAAGGATTTTCATTCAGTCACTCATTGTTGCGCACGCTGATTAAGAAAGCCGCCAAAGTATTGTTCGTTGATTTTTTGTAACGATTCAGCCGCTCAGAGCACATAAAGCCGCACAGCCACTGGATCGTTACGATTTGTTATAGTTCCCGTCAATTTTACCGGATCACTATTTCAGCCCTTATTTATCACGTTTCCCTTAGCAGAGCAACCAAGCCCCAAAAACGAAATCGTCAGATATTTTTCAATACGGCGTTTTGTGTTGCATAATATCGGAGGTTTTGAAACCTTTGCGAAATTGTCCGAAACCAAAACCAAACGGTTTGTATTCGCCGACAATTTCCATCGAATTTTCCGGCGAAATTTTGTCGTTCATTTGTAACAGCCAGTAACAAGCGTTTATCAGTAAACGGCGAACATCCGGCGATTCAAAATCCAAACCGGAACCAATCGTCGAAGCCGTCGCTTGTCCTTTTTTACCGTTTTCGATTTGATACGTTTTGGTCCAGAGAATCGGCATTTTCGGATTGTTTTTCTCATTTTCGACAGGTTGATCGGTCGGCTTCATTCCTTCCAAAACCGCTCCCAACACGACCGGCTGCGAATCGTCAGGAAGAGGAAGACGCACCGTATAAACGTCGGACTGACCAAAAATATCATGGCAACCGGTTGTAATCGGATGTTTTTCGCCTGTCGGAATCACGCCGCGCGTCGCCTCGATTTTATGACGCCCATGATGATTGATCCATGTTTCTCCAAGAATCTTGCGTCCAAATCCGCCGTCCCAACCGTCGCTGGAATAGTTAAAACTATATTTCGCATACTTCCGATCTTTCGGAATATTGAATGCGTGAGTTGCAGTCCGAATGCCGAGTATCGGTTTTCCCGCTTCAAGATATTTCACGATATACGCCATTTGGTCGTCGGGAAGGTTGCGGAAACGAAGAAACACCACAAGCAAATCGGCAGATTCCAACGTTTCCAAACCGGGAATATTATCAATCGTAACCGGATCGATTTCATGCGTTTCCGGATTCGTTGCGTAAAGTACCGTACACCGAAATCCATGCCGCTCCGCCATGATTCTCGCCATTTGCGTCAACATTTCTTCGCTTCGATACTCTTCGTCGCCCGCGAGAAAAACAATATGTTTTCCATTTCCCGGCAGATTTTTCGCACCGTCAAAA
>JAIRYX010000038.1 GCA_031267635.1 Planctomycetaceae bacterium | reverse complement strand
CGCACAAAGGATTTATAATAAGGAGTGCTAAAACCCTCATTTTCAATACACGTGACCGTTGAAAAATAAGAGCTTACGAATAGTTTGGGGAGTTCTTTAGAAGTCCTCCCTTTGTGCGCCTTCATCGCCTTGGTGGTAAAAAATAAACTCGACTTAGTTTTGTTACCACAAAGGCGAAAAAGGCGCACAAAGGATTTATAATGAAGACTGCTAAAAACCTCATTTCTAAAAACAAAATATCATAAAATACGGTATTTACGAAAAGAGTCCAGCAAAAAGAGAATGTTTTTAGAAGTCCTCCCTTTGTGCGTCTTCGTCGCCTTGGTGGTAAAAAATAAGGGGCATAAAGGCGCGTTTGTTGGGCGAGTGGATGGCTTCGCGAAACAAAAAAAGACTTTAGGAACAACTCATTTGTTCCCAAAGTCTTTTTATTTTTCATGGTTCGGAACGTTGTTTCTATCCAATCAGCGACGCCGCGTATTGCGGGAGTTGGTTGGCGAGTCCGAGGACTCGCGAGCCGGATTGAACGAGAATCTGATATTTGGTCAGATTGGAGCTTTCCGTTGCGAAGTCGGCGTCGATGATATCGGAGCGAGCCGAGGTCAACGCTTCAATCGAGTTTTGCAAGGTGGTGATGTTTGATTCGAGCGTTGCTTTTTGAATGGCGCCCAAACGTCCGCGCGTACTCGAAACTTGCGTGATGGCTTCTTTGACAATTCGGTCGGCAACTTTGACGCTTTGTTCGCCCAACAAATCGGCGCGTCCGCCGCTACGGAGTTCATACAGTTTCCCGGAAAGTCCGCCGAGATCGGTGGTCAACACGCTGGGAATGCCAAGCCGCACCTGTTGTGCCGAAACCACGTCTTGTCCGAGCTGGAAGATTGAGCCGCCGGAAACAATGTCGAAGCCGAGCGAATCGCCGCTTTGAACGTTTTCGCCCAGCGTCGCCGTAAACGCAAGACCGGTCGTGTTCAGCGAGATGTTTCGTCCGGTCGATTGCGCCTGTTGACCGTTGATGGTCGCCACGGTATCCGTGCCGTAAGAACGTTCTTGCGCTTGTCCGGTATCCGCGTCCACCGTGTTGAATGTTCCGGCAATCACGTTGATTTGCACAAATTGATCGGAACCGGTTTCGACGGATTCAATAAACAACTGTCCCGACTCGTCATTGTTATTCCATTGCAGATACGCGCCGCCTTTCGGTTGCGTTTCATACGTGCCGCCCGTCAGGTTGACGCTGTCGTCGCTGAGAGCGACCAGTCCCGCGCCGGAACCGCGTAATTCCACGCTGAACAAATCTTTCGTCGTTGCGCCGTTTTCGATCAACGATTTCACGTTGCCCGCCGTGGTTGAGGAATCCACAAAGACCGTGATTTTTTTCGCCGCCGCGTCATAAACCGCTTCTTTGTTTCCGTTATTGGTGGACGCGTCGGCATATTCCAGCGTAACGCCTTCGTCGGCAACGCCGGCGGTTTTGCTGAAAAGTGTAAACCCCGCATCGTGACCGTTGACCGCGGTGATTTCCGCAAGCGGTCTTGCGTTGACTTGCGAGGAATTGGCGGACTGAAAATAAATGTTGTTGTCGATGAGATAATTGCAATTGTCTCTCGACGTGGTTGGCTGTAAAGTTCCCGCGCCGCCGCTTGTATCGCAAACGGTTGATTGTTGTCCGTCGGGAAGAATCAAGCTGACGCTGATTCCTTTGGTTTGTTCCGGCGTGAGCGTTTCAAAAAGATTCACGAGATCGGCGGCGGTCGTTGTGGAATTACCCGCCGCGTCGGTGGCGAGATTGATCACCATGTGACCTTTTTCAACCGCGTTGGACGTTATCATCCGTATTCCGTTGCTTGTGGAAGGCGTCGCGCTTCCCGACGGATTGAATTGATCGCCGACCGTATCATAACGGGCGTGAATCGTACCTGTTCCATCGCTTCCGGGATAATTGGTTAAGCGGAACGTGTTACCTAACGCGCCGTTGTTGACCAAATCCACAACATCCTCTGCCGCGACGCCCGTATTGGTTGCGCTGCCGTACAATGCGATTTCCAGCACGCCGCCGGTGTGACCGCCGGTTTGTCCGGTGTTTGCAATCGTTTTGGTTCCGCCGCTTGCCAGAAGATCGGTAAAGTCTGCGGTGCCGTCGTTGACTGTTGTTATTGGATTACCAGCGCCGCCTGTCGTATCGCTGTAATCCAGTTCAAATTTGAACGAGTTTTTCAATTCGCTTTTGTTGAATGCGTCGATCACTTCCGCCAACGTCACGCTACCGGCATTAACCGTGATGGAAAATTTGCCGGTCGATTCGTCAAACGCAAACGACGCTTTTTCCGCTTGCGTTCCATCAATTTTCGCGTCCACCGTGACGTTGTTGTAACGTTCGCCGCCGTTGAGCGCTTCAAAAATGAACTTGCCGTTGACGTCGTTTGCGGTTGTGGAAATATCGCCGTAAGCGATGGCGTTGGACGGACCGGATGTGTACGTCACCGCGTTCGCGCCGGGATCGTTCAACACTTGTTTGAAACGGACGACCATATCGCTGTATTTCGCGTCGTCGCCGATCACTTCCAGCGAAAACGAAGCGTTGGCGTTGTACGCGGCAAGTTGGGCGGTCGAATTTCCGAGCGTATCCGGCGTCCATGAAACGCTTAGTTCCTGATTTTTCGCGTTGTTGTTTGTCGTGAATTCAATACTTCCCGAATCGTCCGGTCCGAGGAATTGCAAACCGGTTCCGTCGTAAGCGTTGCCGTAATACGCAAATTCGTCGAAGAGCGTGACTTTGCCGTTTCCCGATTGCGAATTGGCGGCAAGCGAAGCGTTGAACAGTTTACTCAGCGTCGCGTCGTTATTGATAAAATCAATCAATTCCTTTGCCGTTGTGTCGCTGACATTGCCGTTACTTCCGCCTTGCATCGCGGCGTTGTAGGAAAGCGTTTTTGTGGGAGATGTGGTAGAAACATCCGCTGCAAGGAACACTGTTCCACTCGTTCCCGCGCCTTCCACGCCGGTCAAACTAAACATCGCTTGAAGTTCAGCATTTGCTACTTTATTAAACTCGTCAATAACATTTTGTGCGGTAACTCCCGCCAGATTTGCGGCACTCGCCTGGTCAATAGAAATAATCATCGCACCGTGATCGGTTCCGGTCTGTCCGAATGTTGTGCCGGTTTTGGTGGTTCCAGTAGCAATTGCGGACGCAACGTTTTTCGTGAGATCTGTCACCCTTTGTGCCGTAGGATCATTCGTCGGGTCGGCGGCGTAAACTTCCATTTCGAAAAGTTGTTTTCCTTCGGAATTTTTCAAACCGTTGACGGCGTCGCGAACTTGCGCCAATGTTGATCCGCTTGCCGCTCCTGAATGGTTGCCGGTAATCGTAATAGTCTTATTTTGTTCGTCCAATCCAACGGTTACGCCGGTCGCTGCCGTATCATTGACAAATTTAAACGTGTATCCGTTATAAGCGGAACCGGCTTCCGTTGCTTTGAATTGAATAACGTCATTAGTACCACCAGTACCATTTTCAAGCACAGCCGACGCCGTTTGTGCAGTTTCGACATAATTGAATGTTGTAGCGGCGGTAGCGGCGGTACTATTTCCAATCACAACAATATCGGTATTGTTAAGCGAGCTATCGCCGGTTTTTGCTGTGAGCGTTAACCCGTTATTGGCGCGGAGATCGGTTGTGTACGTAACAAGATTTGCAGTTATGGTCGGAAAAGAGCCAGTGCTGCTAGTAGCGGCGGTTATGCCTGTTTGAGCCGTTACCGCGTTCACTGCGGCAAGCACATTTGTGTCGCTTAAGTTAGTAGCATCTTTTCCGGTAATCGTTAAAACTCCGCTGTTTTTGTCAAAAACCGCCGTTACAGCATTGGCTGTTGCTGCAGCGTCAAAAACCCAATTCACTTGTTTGACATTGGAACCGGTCGTTGAGCTGAAATCCATGCCGCCAATATGTTTTGTATAAATTCCGAGCGATGATTCATCGGCGATTCCGGAAGCGTTTTTCCATTCGTCCATTTTGAGTTGGAAATTGACGGTGGACGCCGCGCCGTTTTCGCCTTGGATAATTTGGTAGGAAATTCCCTGGGCGTCTCCCGCGGTGAATTTGACGGAATAATTTCCGGCGTCGTATCCCGCCGTTTTCGCTTGCAAAATAATATCGTTGTCCGCTCCCGCGCTGGTGACGTTGATCACGCCCGCCGTCGCTTCGCTTCCTGCGGACGCCCGCACGCCGGTTGTGTCGGTGTAAGCGTTGATCTGTTCCGCAATATTCTGCGTCGAAGTTCCCGCCGCAAAGCTATAAGTTTGCGAACCTTGCTTTCCGGTAACCTGCACCATCGCGCCGTCGCTTCCCAGATGACTCTGATTCAAAACCTGCGCGGCGGTTTTCGACGTTTCAATGACGTCAATATTCACGCCGACTTTATCGTAAGTTCCAAAATTCGCGCTGGTAATATTGAGATTTTGCAAACTGTTTCTGTCCACGCCGGTTGTCTGGAACGACAAACTGCCGTCGAGCAGATTTTTTCCCATGTATTGCGTTGTTCTCGCGATTCGGTCGATTGCGTCGAGCGAAGCGTCCACTTGCAACTGATTGGCGGAAATCTGCTCATCGCTCATCGCGCCCGTGTTCGCCGCTTCATTCACCAGCCCGCGAATATCGTTGAGCAAATCGCCGACTTGCCCCAACGCACTGTCCGCCATCGCAATCATCCCGTTCGCCCGCTGCGTGTTCTTCAGTGCGGCATTCGAGGCGGTAATCTGACTGCGTAACGCTTCGCTGGCGATGAGTCCCGCCGGATCGTCTTTCGCCGAGTTGATTCTTAAACCAGTGGACAATCGGGTTAAAACATCGGATAACCCGCCCATATTATTCGTCAAATTCGTTGCCGCTGTCATCGAGTTGACGTTTGTATTAACATACAATCCTGACATTTTAAAACCCTTTACCTTAATTTGTTGGGTGTTGGAAAGTGCGAAAATTTAGGCGTAAAGTGAAATTCTCCATCCGCTTCACATCATAAATTTCCATTGAAACAACGTCGCCGTTCACGGTTGATTTTTTATTTTCAAATTGAATGAACTACAAAACCGCATTTTACCTAATTTTCTTAACAAAATAACCTCAGTAGCCAATGAATTCCCTCTCCTATCAAACTTCATTACCTCATTGGATTGTTTATCATTCATTTATATTTTCACACGCAAATTCTGCTTGAATGAAGTAATGAGGTTATTTCTTTTATGATCCCTATTGCTGCGAGGTTGTTTTGTGAGGAAAATGAGGTGGAAACGAATTTTTTCTATTCATGCTATTGAAAAATAAAAAACATTGGTGAACGATTACAAAACTATTGCTTTGTTAATGATTATAGTTTGCCTTTTGACGCGATACGGAAAAAATACCGAAATTTTCCCAAATTATCGCAAAAGCTACGTTTTTGTGAGTTATGAGGACTTGTTCAAATGGAATCAATAAAGTTTTTACGCCGTAGGAATTTTTCCTTTAAATTTTATCTCTCACAAAGGCACGAAGGCGCAAAGAATTTATTTATTTTTAGAACCCCTTTGTGCTTCCGTGCCTCTGTGAGAAAATATAACTTCACACTCAAAGAAATCGACACGCTCCAATACCACTGTGAGACAATATGCGCATAATACCGAAAACACCGGAATCCCGTTCCCGTTTTTATCGCTCGTTTCGGCAAGCGGGAATATACGGAGCGTATTGAGCATAAGGAGCATATTGAGCGTACCGAGTACACGGAGCGTATTGAGCGTGAGGAATGAAAGAAAAATGCAAATCGTGCGGACAATCGCAATAATAAAATGATGCTCGCCCCTGTTCCCTTATTTTTTACCACCAAGTCGACGAAGGGGGGGACTTCTAAAAAACTCCCCAAAATATTCGTAAGCTCTTATTTTTCAACGATCAATTTTGTTGAAAATGAGGTTTTTAGCAGTCTTCATTATAAATCCTTTGTGCGACTTGTTCGCCTCTGCGGTAAAAAAACTAAGTCGAGCTTATTTTTTACCACCAAGGCGACGAAGACGCACAAAGGGGGGACTTCTAAAAAACATTCTCTTTTTGCTGTATTATTTTCGTAAATATCGTATGTTACGATATTTTGTTTTTAGAAATGCAGGTCTTTAGAAGCCCTTATTATAAATCCTTTGTGCGACTTTTTCGCCTTTGCGGTAAAAAACAAGGGCTGCAATAGCCGAGCCGTTCGAATATTCGGTTCTGCCTGTTTCAATAACATGTTGCACCAAAGTCGGCATGTTATCATCTCCTATCGTTTCGCGGACGACTGATTCGAGTTCTTTAAAGTCCGCTTTCCAAGGCGTTTTCAAAATCTTCAAGGGTTTGGCAATCAAAAGCAAGATCAACGAACTGGTCGAGATGTTCAACGTCTTTGATTTTATAAAGATGTTCTTCGACGGATTCCGGTACATTTCCAAA
>JAIRYX010000435.1 GCA_031267635.1 Planctomycetaceae bacterium | reverse complement strand
GCAGTGAACATTCAGGACACACCCGCGTCCGGATTTTTCTCTCGGACGCCGGCTCGCGAGTCTCCGACGTCCCATCGGAGACGGCAATTCTTGGCTTTTGGGGTTCATTTTCTCGAAATTCTTTATTGATAAGGATTTAGGGAACGTCCCGAAGTCAGTTTGGGAACTCCCAACGTCGGTTATTGACTTCAATAACTCATTTATTGACTTCAATAATCCGGTTATTGGCTTCAATAATTCGCGTTGGCAGCGCCGGAAACTCGGTTGCTGGCGCCGACATTTCGATTTATGACGCCAAATTTTACGTTCGCGACGTCAAATTTCCGATTTCCGGCGCTCGCTCGAAGGAATACGAGGGACTCTTGGGACGTTGAGGGGTCGTTGTTTGAGTTTTGAGCATCTGCGTAACGTGAGTTAATAAGGGAATTTTATAAAGAAGGGCTGCAATTGTGATATTTTTCGGTAAAATTGACTGTAGTACAAAGTCACGCAATTTCACTTGATATTTTTCAACGTAAAATACCTATAAATTTGACATTGTTCATATCAAGGGAAATTGAGGAACTTCGTAACAGCGATTCAGTTACCCAAGTGCGGACTTCTTGGCTTTGAACGACTGAATAGTGACAGTATTTTATCACTCAATTCTCTCCAAAATGTGAAATCAGCAGAAATATCGCAATTTCAATCAAGCGAAATCACTTTTCTCAATCCATCAAACCAAACCGATACATCACCGCTTCATCCGACGCTTCCATGATAGATTCATTCATGATGCTGTTGGCGTATCCTTTGTTCGTAATTAAAATTTGGTCGGCGACTTCCTGAACCTTCGACGCGAGCGAGGTTGTTTCACGGACGCGATAACGCTCAATGGTTTGAGGCGATTCCGATAAGTTATCCAATTGGCTACCAAACGCTATTTGAAGGTCGGAAAGTTGACGCAGCAAATACTGAATTTGATCTTTGAAAATTTCCGCCGAATGAATTTCAAATCCCGTAGAATGAACGCCATCGCCGGATAACGTAAGCATGTAAGCCCATCGGTTTCTAAGCCATCGGAGCAATAAGTTTCGCGTGATGTATCCTACAGGTTTTTGGTTTTTAATAATTAAAACCCGGCGCAACGAAACACGGACAAGAAAATTATAAATCGTTTTCAGAGGCGTTTCCGGCTCATAAATGACAATCGGTTTTGTTACCAGTTTGTGAATATTTTCTTGCCATTGTTCTTTGTTGCCGACTATTGCTAAAAGATTTTTTTCAGAAATAAATCCGAGAAAATCTCCGTTATTATCAATAACCGGCATATTTTCAACACGTGTTTTCAGGAAAAAATCGGTAACAGATGCAACCGTTTCATTATGATTGACCGTTCTCACAAATGGAATCATCACATCGCCTGCCATCACGTGATCAAACAGACGTAAAAGCGGGTATCCTATCGCATCAGGCGAGTCGTGACAATCAAATAAAATATCGGAATAACGAACAGTTCTGTTGCGTCCCGATTCTTTCGCAAACAACAACGCTTGATCGGCATGTTCCACTAATTGATCCAGCGATTCCATTCCGCTAATCCGTTCCGCAACGCCGAAACTTGCGGTAATATCAATGTTTTTTCCTTCGTAGCAAACATTGTTGAGTTCCAAATGACTTCGTATTCGTTCCGCCCAATGAAACGCAAGACTTTCATCGCAATCCGGTAACAAAGCGCAAAACTCTTCGCCTCCATATCGGCAAATCACGTCGTAAGTTCTCGAATGTTCTCGCAAAATTTTTGCCAACGACGCTAACACCGCGTCGCCCGCAAGATGTCCATAAGTATCGTTGATTCGTTTGAAAAAATCGCAATCGACCATGACCGCGGCAAGCGATTTGTTCCATTCCAACGCTTTCGTCCAAATTTCGTGTCCTTGCTCAAAAAATGTCGAACGGTTCAGTAAATCTGTTGAGAAATCATATTTTGCGGCATATTCTAGTTCGCGTTGCATATTACGCATACGCAATGCCGTTTTGAGACGCACGAGGATTTCAATTTTCAAACCGGCAAAATTGTCGTTTCCCTTTTCCAGAGAATCGTCCGCACCGGCATTCAGACCTTCCAATAAATTTTCTCTGCCTGTTTGCGAAGTCAGAAGCAAAATATAAGAATAATGCCGCAACAATCGGCGTTCATAAAGCTGTCGGACTCTTCGGCAAAGTTCCAGACCGTCCATTTCCGGCATAAGCCAGTCGGTAATGATAACGTCCGGGCTTTCCTGCATTGCAAGTTGTAACGCCTCCGTTCCGTTGTCCGCCGCGCGTACTCGATACCCTTCCGCTTCCAAGAGATGCGACAACAACCTTAACATTGCCGAATCATCATCGACAAGTAATATATTAGCTGGTTCGGATATTAAATCTTCTTTTGGCACGTGATGAATAATCTGAGGGTGAACAACATTCCGAAAGCAGAAATTTATAACACGGCAACTAAAATTATCTCATTTGCCTCGTTGAAACGCTGCGACCGTTGAGGTTGGCAGAGGAGTATTTTCTCTTAATTGTAAGAACACGCTTTTGATGTGAACTTATAGCCAATTCCTAGTTAATATAATTTTAGCTTACAAAACTACCGGAATCTTTTGTTAAAAAGACGTTTTTCCTGTTTTTTGCCAAAAAAAACGACTTTTCGTTAAAATCAGTAGGACGTCGCCATTCATCAAATTGTTTTCCTCGCATTTCATTTTGTTTCTACGGTTTGGAAAAACTTTTTTTCAAAAGTAAGCTATTGTTGAAAAAATCGATTCCAACCAAACACATCACGAGAGGTTTTTAGAGTTCCCTCAAAAAACGCTCAACAACTTATATGTCAAATTCGGATTCCCTAACATTTTCAGAAAACGCGGAAAACATTGCTCCCGTTTTTTCGACAGAACAAACCAGTGCGGAACAAACGGCTTCTTATGAACCGTGTCTTGCTTGCCAATCGCTGAATCCCATCGGTGCGGCAATTTGTCATGATTGCGGAACCAATATTCCGCAACTCAAGCAAAAATTTTTGGAACGTTTACAAACGCAGCAACAGCAGGTGATGAAACTTCGTGAAGTATGCGGACACGACCGCGCGATTTCGCTGCTCAAACAGATGATTGCCGTAACGCATCCCGATTTTTCCCGCTATCGTGATTGGGCGAAAGCCAATTTACCGACTTTTCAAAAAGAACGCCGCGATCTACGTGCTTATGTCGATGGCTTGCTGTTTCAAGCAAAAGAAGCGATGGCGGCGCAAAAATATGCGCGTGTGCAGGAAATTCTCGAAGAAGTTCCGCGTCTGATGGTCGATGAAAATATGAAAAAAATGTACGCCGACGCGGGCGAGTGCATTACGGAGGTGGATTCGCTAGTGCGGGAAATACGAAACGCAATTGTGACAAAACAATATAATACGCTTTTGTCTTGCGTTCAACGCTATGCCGAACTAAAAGCCAACGATCCCGAAGCGCTTTCGCTTCATCAAAAAATCGAAAAACTGACGACGCAAACAACAGCAGACGGTATCATTCTTCGTTTAATTCCGAGCGGGAAATTTTATATGGGTTCGCATGATTCCGACGAATTTATGCGAAACAATGAACATCCGCAACATCGTATTCAAGTAACGAAACCGCTTTTTGTCGGTATTTATCCGGTAACGCAGGAACATTTTTCCTCGCTGCTGGGATTCAATCCCAGCACATCGACCGACGTTCAGAACTGTCCGGTGGATAGCGTAACGTGGTACAGTGCGATTGAGTTCTGTAATAAATTAAGCGAAAAAGAGGGCTTTTCGCCGTATTATTCTCTCAACGCGACCAAACGTCGTGCAAGTCAAGCCATTGAAGAAGCGGGGGTGAATATTCTCGGCGGGAACGGTTTTCGTCTTCCCACCGAAGCCGAATGGGAATATGCTTGCCGTGCCGGAAGTATTACGCCTTGGTGTTTTGGCGATTTAGTGTTGGATGTTACGCATTATGCGTGGTACTATGATAACGCTCAACTGGAAACGCACATTGTCGGCGAGAAAAAACCGAACGCTTGGGGACTTTACGATATGCACGGGAATGTCATGGAATGGTGTTACGATTGGTACAATGAATTTTATTATCAGCAGGAACAACGGGAAGACGATCCGACCGGACCAATGGACGGAGTTGCTCGTGTTTTACGCGGCGGTGCGTGGCAATTCGGCGCGGAAGCGACACGTTCTGCTTATCGAAACAGTGCAAATCCCAACTCGACGTCTAACGTGATCGGTTTTCGGGTCATCCGCGACGCAGAAAATGACGACGTGTTCCATTGAGAATGTGCAAAATCGACGTTATTGCTAAAATTGTAAAAATCATCATTTTAAATATACAATTTTCAATAAAAATATTCAAATTTTCACAAATATCCCATTATTTTTATTTTATCTTGCTTTTTTATTTTATTTTTCTGTTATAATTTACATATATATGAATTTTTGATTGGAATTCCTGATTGATAAAATCCCTTTTACCTAACAAGAAAAATAAAAAAAATTGTGGATTTTCCATAAGTCGTTGTTATTTAAAGAGATAGGGATTATATTTTGATGTTGACACAGAAGGAAAGTTAGCTATAATTAGAATCATTGGTAAGTTCGGCAAGAATGGAAGAAATTATAGCTCTTGTCAACTGTACTATTCATGTAAATTAGGGATTTGCGGAAGTGAAAACAACTCAAATCGTTTGAGGGGTTTTCGGAAAGCAATAACATTGAGGAACTGGCGCTCTTGGGCAAAGTGCGTGACACATATTTTTGCCAATATGTTATCATAGCTTTACCTTAGCCGTTCTGTAAGGTTTCAGCGTTTGCCGGTAACACCGGGAGAAAAGGATGGTCTAAAACATATGGCAATTAAAACAGTTTTTACAACAGGCGAAGCCGCAAAAATTTGCAAAGTGAGCCAACAAACAATCATACGTTGTTTTGATTCGGGACAATTAAAAGGATTTCGTGTTCCCGGTAGTCGTTTTCGCCGTATTCCGCGCGATCAGTTGTTTATTTTCATGCGCGACAATGGGATTCCGACAGACGCCCTGGAAAGTGGAAAACGTAAAATACTTGTTGTTGACGATGATCGCGATCTTGTCGATTTGGTTGTGGATGTTCTGGAGCGTGATGGACGTTTTGAAACGCGCTCGGTCAATAACGGTTTTGATGCCGGAATGATGGTAAAAGAATATCGTCCTGATCTGATTGTTCTGGACGTGATGCTACCCGACATCAACGGCAAAGATGTTTGTCAACGAGTACGGAATGATAGTTCGTTGGATGAAGTGAAAATCATTTGTATTTCCGGCATGGTGGAAGAAGATAAAATCGGTGAACTTCGAGGAGCGGGAGCGAATGATTTTATGCAAAAACCATTTGACATGGAAAAACTGGTCAAACGAATTTGCATTTTGCTTGATATTGAATCATTCGTATGATCAACAAGGACAATCTTCCTTTTTGGTCGATTCTTGCGCCGGAACATGCCGCAACTTTGGAACGGCTGTTTCAGGCAGAATTGGAGCGTCAAAAAATGGAAGCCCTTGCGGAGTTTGCCGCCGGAGCCGGACACGAAATCAATAATCCGCTGACGATTATTGGCGGGCGTGCGCAGATGCTGTTACAGGAAATCACTCATCCGGAACAGCAAAAGCATTTATTGTCGATTCTCGCTCAAGTGCGTCGTGCGTATGAAATGATCGCCGACATACGCCTTTTTGCGCGTCCGCCCAAGCCCGTTTTGTCGAATACAAATATTTCCGAAATCTTGCGAACAGTCGTTTTGCGATTTTCTGAATCGGAAAATTTGCAAGAAAAAAATGACGCAAATTCCGCAAAAACAATCACGTGGGATTTACACAACGTTGCGGATAATGTAACGATGTTTCTGGATTCTTCGTTTCTGGAAACGATTTTTGCGGTTTTGTGTAAGAACGCAATTGAAGCGATTGACGTAAAAGGGATCATAAAAATCAGTTGCGAATATTGCAAAAACAGTTGTCATTTCAATAAAACTACAGACAACAAGGATTGCGATAATGCGGAAGAACAACAATTGATATTGCGTTCGACTCCGTACTCGGCGGTTATTCTATTTGAAGATGACGGACCGGGATTTCCTGAAAAGCATCTTCCGCATCTTTTTTCTCCTTATTTTTCCGGTCGGCAAGCAGGACGCGGACTCGGTTTTGGATTACCGAAAGCATGGCGACTTCTTGAACTCATGGGCGGAACAATTCACGCAGAAAATCGCGTTCCGCACGGCGCTAAATTCACCATCCAAATATCGACAAATGGTAATTTTTCGAGTTATGAAAATTGACGCTGTTTGATTTGCTAGCTTTTCGTAACTATTCAGTCGATCAAACCAAGTAAATCCGTACTGGGTAACTGAAGAGTTACAGCTTTTCAATGGAAGTTGTGATATACTCTTTCTGATTATTTCACTTTTGGAAGAGTTTAAGGACAAAAGTTCTTTGCCTTTTTTTGCTGGGTATACCTTACGCAAGCAATATTTTATAGTTTTTGAAGTTTTGGAATTCCGGATTCATGAGTGTTGCGACTTCTTCTTTATATTGTTGATCAATTTGTTCCAGGCAATCGTTGATTCCTCCTTT
>JAIRYX010000389.1 GCA_031267635.1 Planctomycetaceae bacterium | reverse complement strand
GTGAACTTCTAATACCTCCATTTTGTGAGTGACGTTAGTTCGGCGCGCCTTTAGTAGCAGTGAATGTTTATTATCTGTGCCTTTATGCCTTTCTTTTTAACAAGGACAAAACATAAAGGCATAAAGGTAGATGAGAGAGCCGATTTGTGCTACTAAAGACGCATGTACTGACATTTCTCGATCAAGGAAGGTTATTAGCAATTCCCTATGGTACACTCCCTAAGTAACCATATTTCCGGCTGAATTGAGCATCTGCGTAACATGAGTTAATCTTTAGGAACTTAAAAAAACGAATTTTCAAGTGAGAAAAGCATGAAACTTTTCAAAAATTCATAATCTTCTTAAACTCAAAGCACAATTTTGAAAAAATCCGATAAAAAAATCCGCATTGATTGTTGCTTTTTCGAGAAAAATCGGATATGATAAAAAAGTCAATTTGTTTGTTCGGCAAAATTTTGTGTCGATAAACAAATTTTTAACATATTTTTATCGAAATTTTAACCATAACTCTTGAAATATCAAAAGCTTGCATTCTTCATTTCAATAAAAACACTAATCACGTATTTGTTGTCAATAGGATAGCAAGGTTGAAAATATTTTTTCGTTATGGCATAGAAGCCACGTTGTTGAACTGGTTTGTTGTATAATACGGATTTTCTCACAAAGAACGTGTTTTGATTTTTCTGTTCTATTAAATAATTAGACGCATTGGCAAAATAATACAAAGCGAAGACAATTTGGAATGATTTACAACAATGAGTGTTGAACAACGCGGTGGGCTGATAAGGGTCAACGTGTGAACATATTTTATTCACTGATTTTATTGGCACAGGATAATCCTGACGATGGAATTGCAGTGCATCCTTTTACAATAGTTATAATGCTGCAATGTCTTGTGGCATTTATACTTGGGGCAATTATTGGATTTATTATCGCCTATTTTGGCGTGAAAACGTTTAACATTGCCCGCAAAAAAGACGCCGAATCCATTGCCAAAGAAATTCTCGAACGTGCCGAACAAGACGCCGATAACAAACGTCGTGAAGTAGAAATTGCGTTAAAAGAAGAGTCGATTCGTTTTAAAGCGGATTCAGAAAAAGAGTTCCGCCAAATTCGTCAAGAATTGTATGAACGGGAGCGAATTCTCGACAAACGGCAAGACGTTCTCGAAAAACAAGCAGACGACATTCGGAAACAAGAAAAACTTGTCGAAACGTCGCAACGCCGTTTGGCGGAAAAAATTGAGGAGCGCAATCGAAAACTTGAGGAATTGAAAAAGCTGATTGAAAATGAACGTGTGAAATTGCATGAAATATCGGGACTTTCTCGAGAGGAAGCCCGAAAGCAGCTTTTTCGATTGCTCGAATCCGAATTGCAGGAAGAAACCGGCGCGTTGGTTTTACGCTATGAAAAAACAATGCAAGAACATTGCGAGCAAATCGCTCGCGAAAAAGTTCTTTTGGCGATTCAGCGTTATGCGGCGGCGCATACGACCGAATCGACAACCAGCACGGTGGACATTCCGAATGACGACATGAAAGGGCGCATTATCGGGCGTGAAGGTCGAAATATTCGCGCGTTTGAGAAGATTACCGGCGTTGATGTGATTATTGACGACACGCCCGGCGTAGTGATTGTCAGTGCGTTTGACGCGATTCGCCGTGAGATTGCGCGTTTGTCGCTTTCGCGGCTGATTACTGACGGGCGGATTCATCCGTCGCGGATTGAGGAAATCGTACGGGAAACGGATCATGAAATGCAAAGTTTGATTCAAAAAGCCGGCTCCGAAGCGTGCGACGAAGTGGATGTTCACGGATTGAACGATAGAGTTGTCAATTTTCTCGGACGGCTTCATTTTCGCACAAGTTACAGCCAAAATGTGTTGCGGCATTCGGTGGAAGTGGCGTATCTTTCCGGCATGATTGCCGCAGAACTTGGTTTGGATCAACGGCTTGCGCGGCGTTGCGGATTATTGCACGACATCGGGAAAGCCGCCGATCATGAATTAGAAGGAGGACATCCGCAAATCGGCGCCGAACTTCTCAAGCGTTACGGCGAACCGACGGAAGTGGTGCAATCCGCACTCGGACACCATGACGATCCGCGAATTGACGATCCTTATACCGTGATTGTTGCGGCGGCGGATGCGTGCAGCGCGTCGCGCCCCGGCGCGCGGCGGGAAACATTGGAACATTATATCAAGCGGATGGAAGACCTTGAAGCGATAGCCAACGAATTTTCCGGCGTCGAACAAGCGTATGCGGTTCAGGCGGGACGCGAAATGCGCGTGTTGGTTTCCGCATCGCAAACAACCGATGAGTCAGCGGCGCAAATTTGTCGAGGAATTGTCAACGCACTCACTCAGCGTTTGCAATTTCCCGGCGAAATCAAAGTGACTGTTATTCGGGAAACACGTTGTACGGAAATTGCAAAATAAGATATAAAGAAAGTATTTAGTATCTATTCACGTGATTTGGAGTATTCGCGTAATCGTTTACGTTTATTTTTTATTTTTTATTTTCAAATGTTAGAGACATGAATAAATCAACCTCATTTTCACCTAATTTTCCTAACGAAACAACCTCAGTAGCCCAAATGAATCCCTCCCCACAACCAAACCTCATTACCTCATCCAAAAAGAAATAATGAGGTTAATTTTTAGGAAACCGTTTTGATAACATAAAAACCACTTGATGGAAAATTTGAATCGTTCACAAAGCGGATTTTTAAAACGCGAAACACACTAAAAAAACGCGAAAAGTCGCGAAAATTGAATTTCGTGTTGCTTCGCGGAAATTTCGCGTATTTCTACGTTCTGAATACAATTAAAAAATTGGACATGGATAAATTTTTCACTCAAAAAGAATTTGCACAAAAAATAACCGAGATATTGGAACGCAGTTTTTCCGGCGGTGAAATAAAAACATTGGATTTATTATTTAGAACGTCCGACCGACAAAGACACTAAAAGAAAAGTTTATCTTGACTTTTCAACTTTCAACTTTTAATTTTCAACTTTATAACATTTATGCGTGCTTTATCAGGAATCCAGCCGACAGGAAGATTTCACTGGGGAAATTATTTTGGGGCAATCCGGCAATATATTGAGTTGCAGGACAAAGCGGACGAATCGTTTTATTTTATCGCGAACCTTCACGCGCTGACCACTGTGCGCGACGCGGAACAGTTGCGGCAGAACACGCTCGACGCGGCGATTGATCTGTTGGCATTAGGGCTTAACCCGAAGAAAGCGGTGTTGTTTGTTCAGTCGGACGTCCCGGAAGTCTCGGAACTTTGCTGGTTGCTGATGACGATGACGAACATGGGATTATTGGAACGCTGTCACGCTTATAAAGACAAAAAAGCGAAAGGTATTACAGCGGACGTCGGCTTGTTTGCGTATCCGGTTCTCATGGCGGCGGATATTTTGATTTACGATTCTGACGTTGTGCCGGTCGGCGAAGACCAGAATCAACACATCGAAGTTGCCCGCGATCTTGCCGGAAGTTTTAATCATTTGTTTGGCGAAACGTTTGTTCTACCGAAAGCGTATATTTTGTCCGACTCGGCAAAGGTGGCGGGAACCGACGGCGGCAGTAAAATGTCGAAAAGCTACGGCAATACGATCGACGTGTTCGAATCAGCCAAAGACGTGAAAAAGAAAATCATGCGAATCACGACAGACAGCCGTCCGGTCGAAGAGCCGAAAGACCCGGAAACGGATCATTTGTTTCAGTTGTATTCGCTTTTCGCGTCGCCGGAACAAAAACAGGCGATGGCGGAAACATACCGAAAGGGCGGGTTCGGTTACGGACTTGTCAAAAAAGAACTGGCGGATTTGGCGGAACGTCATTTTGCCGAACCGCGCGAACGTCGGATAAAATTAGAGACGCAATCGGACGAAGTCCGCGACGTCCTTGCCGCCGGAGCCGCCAAAGCCCGCAAAAAAGCCGCCGAAGTCCTCCTACGCGCTCAAACCGCATGCGGAGTTAAATAGTTCCTGTAATTTTATAACTCAATCCCTCCCCAAAAGGTGAAATGAGCAGAAAAATCATTTTTGCTTATTATTTGTTATGCCTCAAATTCTTGTTGCTATTGCCACTTTTAACGAAATGGAAAACTTGCCGCAGCTCGTTAAAGCCATTCAACGTTTGTTGCCGGAAGCCGATCTATTGATTGTTGATGACAACTCGCCGGACGGGACGTCAATGTGGTGCATGGAACGTCAGAAGACCGACGCTCATTTCAATTGTATTATTCGTGCGGGGAAACTGGGACTTGGCACAGCCGTTTTAACAGCCGTGCAATACGCGATTTCCAACGAGTACGATTTTCTGGTGAATCTTGACGCGGATTGGAGTCATCCGCCGGAAAAAATTCCGAAACTTCTTGCAGCAATGGAAGAGCCGGAAAGTCATTCTCATTACGATGTGGCGATTGGATCGCGTTATATTCCTGGGGGAAAAACAATGGGATGGTCGTGTTCCCGAAAGTTGATGAGCGGCGGCGTGAATTTTCTTGCGCGGTATTGGCTCGGCTTACCGACGAAAGACAATAGCGGATCGTTTCGTTGTTACCGTGTTTCGACATTGAATCGAATTTTAGAACGCCGAATTGGTGAAGGTAAAATTCGCTCGCAAGGATATTCTTTTTTTGAGGAAATCTTGTTCCGGCTGCATCAAGGCGGCGCGAAAATCGTCGAGATTCCAATCACATTCACCGACCGCAAACGCGGCAAATCGAAAATCAACAAAAAAGAAGCTCTCCGCTCGCTTGCCATTCTCTTTCTGCTCGGCGTTTCTCGGATTTTCGGACGATAGAAAAAAGACGAGAAAAAGTGGTTGCTGTGAACAAAGTCATGGACTCGTAACTTCATCCTAATTATAGCAGAGGTAACTATCGCTCGTGCGTAACATGAGTTAATAATAGAGCATTCATTGAGACGGCGATATTTTGCCGAAACATCGCCTATCGTTCCGTTGCTTAAACGATTGCCCTCAAATTTTGACGTCTTTACCCGGAATCGCGTAAGGATAATGTCCTTTGTCGTCGGGAAGAATCGGCGGTTGCGTCTCCGCTGTGAGATTGTCGACGCCGCCGGGGAGTAGTTCGACTTCGGATTGGACGATTTGATCCCATGTTACAATCTGTCCCGTGTTGATTGCCGCTCTCGAAAGTAGCGATGCGAAATTCGCTTCCGCCGCGCGATGTCCTTCGTTATACGGTTTATTGTTGACAATCGCGTCAAAGAAAAGATTATGCTCAATTTGATACGGGTCTGGTTCTTTGCCGGGATATGCCCAGACGACATTTTCCGGCGTCATCATTTGGTTTTTATAAATTTTCGTCTCCGCGCCGCCAAGACTTCCCATCAACAACGCAGCACCTTTCGTACCGTGCGCGTAATCTTGATAACGAGCGAAACAATTATTGATATAACGTCCGTGCGACGTCAAAAACGAACCGTCGGGAAACGTAAATTCCGTATAATAACTGTCGTAACTTGTTCCGGCGACGTCCGGCGTAGAGCGTCCGCCAAGCCCAATCGCGGAAACGGGCCATGCTCCTTTCGCCCAACACGCAACGTCAATGTTGTGAATGCAATAGTCAATAAACAAACTGGCACCGATCCAGTCGAAGCCGTGAAACGAGCGGATTTGAAATTCGAGTTCGCTTCCTTTCCACGTCTGGCGATTCGGAGCATACCACGAATTGTGCATTCGGAAACCGCGCAATAATGTTACGTCGCCAATTTCGCCGTTGTGAATCCGGTCGATTACTTCTTCGCGGGCTTTACAATGCCGCCACATCAGACCGCACGCGATTTTGACATTTTTCTCATCGGCGAGTTTTGCCGCCGCCTGAATCCGCCGCGTACCGGGCGAATCGGTCGCAAACGGTTTCTCCATAAAAACATGAACGCCTTTTTTGACAGCGTATTCTACGTGAAGCGGGCGAAAACCCGGCGGCGTGGCAAGCAGCGCTACATCGCCCGGACGCAAACAGTCGATTGCTTTTTTATAAGCGTCATAGCCCGCAAAACAACGTTCCGGCGGAAGGTCAACTTTATCCGGGAAATTTTCCTGCAACATAGCCATACGCTTCAATCTATCAGGAAACGCATCGGCAGCCGCAATCAGTTTAAGCGGTGCGCTTTTCGTATTTAACGCATTGATTGCCGCTCCGCCGCCGCGTCCGCCGCAACCGACAAGGGCAATTTGAATCGTCTCGCTGCCCGCCGCATGAACCTTGAGATGCGACGCCGCAAGGAACGCGCCCGCCGCAAGACCGGACGTTTTCAAAAAGTTACGTCGTGAGGAATGGTTTGTTGTCATCATTTTTAACTCCTGACCAAAACATTTGGAATGGTTACTCATACATTTGGAATAGTTACTCATACTCATGTTGCGCACTCTCATAAAAAGTAGATGTGCCGTTAGTATCAGTTTCCATTCATTTTATTGAAAAATAGAAAAATGTCTATCTGTTTTGAAAATTCGGCTTTCATCAAAAAAGGGACATTGGGGACGTGAGGAACGATCCATACGGTCTAAAAGCCGCTGCTTCTTTCACTTTTTTTGGAGGGCTTGATTCATAAAATTTAGGCAGCGAATCATTCGCCCTTGCATCCGCCCGTTCCGCGTAAATCTCCGCGTTAAAGACGAACCGATACGTAGGGGCGACCCTCGTGTCCGCCCTTTATTTCTATGCGTCCGCGCATAATGTTTACGCATCCGCGCATAAATTAGGGGCGACCACATCGAAATCATGGGTGGATACGCATAAA